>JAIEMI010000045.1 GCA_019752235.1 Rhodospirillaceae bacterium | reverse complement strand
CTCGTCGAAGTACCACTTGTTGAGCAGGAACCGGTAGACGCCCGGGAACGCGGCGGCCAGTTTGCCCGGCAGGTCGGGACGGCGGATATAGAACATGTAGGCCCAGGCCAGACCCGCCAAGCTGACGATCAGCGGCAGGTAGTGGATGATGAACGGCGGGTGCATGTCATGGGCGCGGTGGATGCTGTCGTTGTCGTGCAGCACGCGGATGGATTCGCCCCAGAACTGCTCGCGGCCGTCGCCGATGAAGAGATGCGCGAAACCGCCGCCGATGAACACGGCCCCGACTGACAGCGCCACGAGCGGCCCCAGCATGATCCACGGGCTTTCGTGGATGTGTTCCATGGTGTGGTGATCGGCGCGCGGCTTGCCGAAGAAGGTGAGGAACACCAAGCGCCAGGAATAGAAGGCCGTGAGCAGCGCGACCAAAATCGTCATGGCGTAGGCGTAGTTGCCCACCGGCGTGCCGGCGGCGTAGGCGGCCTCGATGATCATATCCTTCGAGAAGTAGCCCGACAGCGGCGGAATGCCGGTGATGGCGATGGTGCCGATGGTCATCACGGCGAAGGTGATGGGGATCATTTTATAGATGCCGCCCATCTTGCGGATGTCCTGCTCTTCGGACATGGCGTGAATGACGGAGCCCGCCGAGAGGAACAGCAACGCCTTGAACCAGGCGTGGGTCATGAGGTGGAAGATGCCGCCTTGATAGGCCGAGACGCCGCAGGCGACGAACATGTAGCCGAGCTGCGAACAGGTGGAATAGGCGATGATGCGCTTGATGTCGTTCTGGACGCAGCCCACGGTCGCCGCGAAGAAGGCGGTGGTGGCGCCGAGGAAGGTCACGAAGCCCAAGGCAACCGGCGCGTATTCGAACAGCGGCGACATGCGCGCGACGAGGAACACGCCGGCGGTGACCATGGTGGCGGCGTGAATGAGCGCCGAGACCGGCGTCGGGCCTTCCATGGCGTCCGGCAGCCAGGTGTGCAGGAACAGCTGCGCCGACTTGCCCATGGCGCCGACGAACAGCAGCAAGCAAGTGATGGTGAGCGCGTGGGCGTGGATGCCGAAGAAGGTGACTTCCGCATTGGCCTTACCTTCCGCCGCGCCGAAGATCACGTCGAAGGACACGGCGTCGAAGAGGAAGTAGACGGCGAAGATTCCCAACAGAAAGCCGAAGTCACCGACGCGGTTGACGATGAAGGCCTTCATGGCGGCGGCGTTGGCGGTCGGCTTCTTGAACCAGAAGCCGATCAGCAGGTAGGAGACAAGGCCCACCCCTTCCCAGCCGAAGAACAACTGCACAAGGTTGTCCGCCGTCACCAGCATGAGCATGGCGAAAGTGAACAGCGACAGGTACGACATGAAGCGCGGCTGGCTGTCGTCGTGGGACATGTAGCCGACGGCATATATATGAATGAGCGTCGAGACCGTGGTGACGGTCATGACCATCGTCGCCGACAGGGTGTCGTAGCGCAGGGCCCACTGCGCTTCGAACGTGCCCGAGGACAGGAAGGTCATGAGGTTCACGACCTGCGTGTTGCCGCCGATGGCGACGTCGAAGAAGCTGATGATCGCGCAGACGGCGGCAAGACCGACGCCCGCGCAGGTGACGATCTGGGAGGCGCGGTCGCCGATCAGGCGGCCGAAGAACCCGGCGATAGCTGCGCCCAGAAGGGGCAGGAATACGGCAGCGACTAGCACAGCGCCTACCCTTTCATCTGATTAATGTCTTCGACTTCGATCGAGCGCCGGTTGCGGTAGAACACGACGACGATGGCGAGCCCGATGGCCGCCTCGGCCGCCGCGACCGTCAACACCAGCATGGTGAACACCTGGCCCACCAGATCGTTGAGGAAGGACGAGAACGCGACAAGATTGATGTTCACGGCGAGCAGCATCAGCTCGATGGACATCATGATGACGATGAGGTTCTTCCGGTTGAGGAAGATGCCGAAAATGCCCAGCGTCAGCAGGATGGCGCTGACGGTGAGATAGTGGCTAAGGCCCACGGTCAGCATTATGACAGGCCCTTTCCGCTCTGGACCTGGACCATGACGACCGTGTCCTTGGCGTCGCGGTTCACCTGATCGGAAATCTTCTGCTTCCGCACACCCGGGCGGCGGCGCAGGGTCAGGACGATGGCGCCGATCATGGCGACCAGCAGCACAAGCCCCGAGGCTTGGAACAGATAGACGTAGTTGGTGTAGAGCACCATGCCGAGGGCTTCGGTGTTGGTGATCTGCGAGGGATCCGGCGCGGGCAGCACGCGCAAGGCTTCGGCCTGCGGCGCCATGGTCCAGCCGCCGAACACGACGGCCAGTTCGATCAGCAGAATGACGCCGATGAGCGCGCCGACGGGCAGATATTTCAGGAAGCCTTCGCGGATCACGACGACATTGATATCCAACATCATCACGACGAACAGGAACAGCACCGCCACGGCGCCGACGTAGACGACGACCAGGATCATGGCGACGAATTCAGCGCCCAGCAGGACAAAGAGCCCGGCGGCGTTAAAGAAGGTGAAGATCAGCCACAAGACCGAATGTACCGGATTGCGCTGAAAGATCACGTTCAGCGCGCCGACCACGGCCATGATGGAGAAGAGATAGAACGCGAGTGACGCGATGATCATTTTCCCCTCCCCCGACTTACGTTCAATTCCATAATCAAATTCCGTCTCATTTATGACCCCTCACCCTCCCGGCCCCACTTTTTTTCGGGTCGACTAGGTCGACCCTTTGGGCGGGCCCCTCCCTCTCCCGCTTGCGGGAGAGGGGCCGGGGTGAGGGTTTCGTTATCTATACGGCGCGTTCATCTCCAGGCGTTTGGCCAGTTCGGCTTCCCAGCGGTCGCCGTTGGCCAGCAGTTTCGCCTTGTTGTAGAGCAGCTCGTCGTGCGTCTCGGTGGCGAACTCGAAGTTCGGACCTTCGACGATGGCATCCACCGGGCAGGCTTCTTCGCAGAAACCGCAGTAGATGCACTTGGTCATGTCGATGTCGTAGCGGGTCGTGCGGCGGCTGCCGTCTTCGCGCGGTTCGGCCTCGATGGTGATGGCCTGGGCCGGGCAGATGGCTTCGCAGAGCTTGCAGGCGATGCAGCGTTCTTCGCCGTTGGGATAGCGGCGCAGCGCATGTTCGCCGCGGAAGCGCGGGCTGATGGGCCCCTTCTCGTACGGGTAATTGATCGTCACCTTGGGCGAGAAGAAGTACTTCAGCGTCAGCCACATCCCCGAGACGATTTCGCCGAGGAGGATACTGCGCGCGGTGTTGTCGAGAAATGCCATGTGAACCTTCCCTCGCCTACTGCGCGATCTTGCCGGTGTAGACCAGGAAGCCCGAGGTGAGGATGAGCCACACCAAGGACAACGGCAGGAATACTTTCCAGCCCAGACGCATCAACTGGTCGTAGCGGTAGCGCGGCAGCGTGGCGCGCACCCAGATAAAGACGAACAGACAGAACGCGATTTTGAGACTGAACCAGATGATGTTGGGCACCCAGCCCAGCACCGGCTCCAAGATCGACAGACCCGGGAACGCCAGATGCGGCGATTGCCAGCCGCCCAGGAACAGCGTGGTGACCAGGGCCGACATCACGATCATGTTGATGTATTCGCCCAGGAAGAAGAGCGCGAAGGACATGGACGAATATTCGGTCATGAACCCGGCGACCAATTCGGATTCAGCTTCCGGCAAGTCGAAGGGGTGACGGTTGGTTTCCGCCAGCACCGAGATGAAGAACAGGATGAACATCGGGAAGTGCGGGAACATGTACCAGAGGCCCGACTGGCTTTCGACGAGGGCGCTGAGGTTCAACGTCCCGGCGGTGAGCAGCACCGAGATCATCACGAAACCGATGGAGACTTCGTAGGACACCATCTGCGCGGCGGAGCGCATGGCGCCCAGGAAGGCGTAACGGCTGTTGGACGCCCAGCCGGCCATGACGATGCCGTAGACACCAAGCGACGAGATGGCGAACAGATAGAGAATGCCGACGTTGATGTTGGAGATGTACCAGCCGTCGCTGACCGGGATCACGGCCCAGGCCAGCAGCGATAGCGAGAAGGTCACCATGGGCGCGAGGAAGAACACCACCGGGCTGGAGCCCGTGGGCACCACGGTTTCCTTGAACAGCAGCTTCACGGCATCGGCGAAAGGCTGCAGCAAGCCGAAGGGGCCGATGACGTTGGGGCCCTTGCGCAACTGCATGGCGCCGATGACGCGGCGTTCGGCGAGCGTCAGGAAGGCCATTGTCAGCGCCACGGGCACGACGAACAGCAGGATCTTACCGATGATCCACGCGCCCGGATAAACGTAGCCTGTCAGAAATTCATCCATGTGTGCCACTCTTCAGTTCAGTGGGCTTTTGCTTGGAACCACCCAGCACGAACTCTTCCGTGCACTGCGCCATGGTGCGGGAGGCGCGGCTGATGGGATCGGTCATGTAATAGTTTTTGATCGGCGACGTTACCGGCGTCGGCGCGATCTGGCCGGCGGTGCCGAAAGGTTTCCACTCGGCTTTGACGACCTTGTCGACTTGCGCAAAGACCGGGTTGACGTAGGTCAGGCGCGCGCGCACCTGGCCGAGGTTGTCGTAGGGCAGCGTCTTCCCGAGTTTTTCCGACAGCGCGCGGATGATGGTCCAATCCTCGCGGGCGTCGCCCGGCGGGAACACGGCGCGCAGGCCGCGCTGCACGCGGCCTTCGGTGTTGACGTAGGTGCCGTCTTTTTCGGTGTAGGCCGCACCCGGCAGGATGACGTCGGCACGATGAGCGCCGCGATCGCCGTGGTGGCCTTGATAGATCACGAAAGCCTTGCCGAGCTTGGCGGTGTCGATTTCGTCGGCGCCCAGCAGGTAGACCGCTTCGATCTCGCCCTTACCGGCGGCGTCGAGAATGCCCCGTGTGTCCTTGCCGCCTGCCCCCGGCGCGAAACCGAGGTCGAGGCCGCCGACGCGGGCCGCAGCCGTGTGCAGGACGTTGAAGCCGTTCCAGTCGGCGGTGACCGCGCCAATCTTTTCGGCGTGCGCACGGGCGGCGGCGAGAATGGCCGCGCCGTCGGGACGCGAGAGCGCGCCCATGCCGAGGATGATCATGGGCTTCCTGGCGCCCGGCGGCACCTGCGCGTTGGCGAAGAAGGCGGCCAGATCGGCACCGAGATATTTGTAGGGATAGGTCAAGTCCGCCTGCTCGCCGGCGACGGCGATGGTGAAGTTGCCCTTGAGGTAGCGCTTGCGGATGCGGGCGTTCAACACCGGCGCTTCCTTGCGCGGGTTGGCCCCGATGATCAGCAGCGCGTCGGCGTCTTCAATGCCGGCGATGGTGGAGTTGAAGAGATAAGACGCACGCACCGCCGGATCGACGGCGGCGCCATCCTGGCGGCAATCGAGATTGGCGGAACCGAAGGCCGTCATGAGATCTTTCAGCGCCATCATGGATTCAGCGTCCACGGTGTCGCCGGCGATGGCGCCGATCTTCGTACCCGGCATGCCGCGCAGCTTGGACGCGATGGCGGCGAAGGCTTCGTCCCAGGTCGCGGCCTTGAGCTTGCCGTTCTCACGCACGTAAGGGCGGTCGAGACGCTGATAGCCGAGGCCGTCACAGGCATGGCGGCTTTTGTCGGCCAGCCATTCTTCGTTCACGGCTTCGTTGATGCGCGGCAGCACGCGCATGACCTGACGGCCACGGGCATCGACGCGGATGTTGGTGCCGACGGCGTCCATGACGTCGATGGATTCCGTCTTGCGCAGCTCCCACGGACGCGCGGAGAACGCATAAGGCTTGCTGGTGAGCGCGCCGACCGGGCACAGATCGACGACGTTGCCCGAAAGCTCCGACGCCAGCGCGCCTTCCAGATAGGTGGTGATCTCCATGTCCTCGCCGCGGCCCGTGGCGCCCAGTTGCGGCACGCCCGCCACTTCGGTCGCGAAACGCACACAGCGGGTGCAGTGAATGCAGCGGGTCATGATGGTTTCCACCACCGGGCCCATGTACTTGTCCTTCACCGCGCGCTTGTTCTCGTGGAAGCGGCCGCGATCAAAGCCGTAAGCCATGGCCTGATCCTGCAAGTCACATTCGCCGCCCTGGTCGCAGATCGGGCAATCGAGCGGGTGATTGATGAGCAGGAATTCCATGACGCCGCCGCGCGCTTTGTTGGCGCGCTCGGACTTGGTGTGCACGACCATGCCTTCGCCGACCGGCATGGCGCAGGAGGCCACGGGCTTCGGCGACTTTTCGACGTCCACCAGACACATGCGGCAGTTGCCGGCGATGCTGAGACGGTCGTGATAACAGAAGCGCGGAATTTCCACGCCCACCGTCTCCGCCGCCTGGAGGATGGTGGTGTTGGGCGGAACTTCGACCGCGATCCCGTCGATAGTGAGCTTCGGCATATTATTCCCCTGCCCCCGTCCGCTTACGCTGCTTTGTCGCGGACTTTGGCGTCGCGGTAATCGCGAATGCGGCGCTCAAGTTCGGGACGGAAGTGACGGATGAGACCTTGCACCGGCCACGCGGCGGCATCGCCGAGCGCGCAGATGGTGTGGCCTTCGATTTGATAGGTGACCTGTTCCAGCGTATCGATCTCGCCGAGGGTGGCCTCGCCTTTGACCATGCGCTTCATGACGCGCGCGAGCCAGCCGGTGCCTTCACGGCACGGCGTACACTGGCCGCAGCTTTCATGCTTGTAGAAGGACGACAGCCGCGAGATCGCGGCGACCACGTCGACCGACTTGTCCATGACCATGACCGCGGCGGTGCCGAGGCCCGAGCGCACATCGCGCAACGCGTCGAAGTCCATGAGCACGGTGTCGCAGATGGATTTCGGCAGCACCGGCACGGACGCGCCGCCGGGAATGATGGCTTGCAGATTGTCCCAGCCGCCGCGCACGCCGCCGCAATGCTTGTCGATCAGCTCCTTGAGCGGGATGCTCATGGACTCTTCGACGTTGCAGGGCTTGTTGACGTTGCCGGAGATGCAGAAAACCTTGGTGCCCGTGTTGTTGGGACGGCCGAACTGCGTGAACCACGACGCGCCACGGCGCAGGATGGTCGGCGCGACGGCGATGCTCTCGACATTGTTCACCGTCGTCGGGCAACCGTAGAGGCCGACACCGGCGGGGAACGGCGGCTTCAGGCGCGGCTGGCCTTTTTTGCCTTCGAGGCTTTCGATCAGCGCGGTTTCTTCGCCGCAGATGTAAGCGCCGGCGCCGCGATGCAGGTAGAGGTCGAACTTCCAGCCGGAGCCGCAGGCGTTGTCGCCGATGAGACCGGCGGCATAGGCCTCGTCGATGGCGACCTGGAGGTTGGACGCTTCGTTATAGAACTCGCCGCGAATGTAGATGTAGCACGCGTGGGCCTTCATCGCGAAGCTGGCGATGAGGCAGCCTTCGATCAGCTTGTGCGGATCGAAGCGCAGCATGTCGCGGTCTTTGCAGGTGCCGGGCTCGCCTTCGTCGGCGTTGACGACCAGATAGTGCGGACGATCGCTTTCGGTCTTGGGCATGAAGGACCACTTGAGGCCCGTCGGGAAGCCCGCGCCGCCGCGGCCGCGCAGACCCGAGCGCTTCATCTCGTCGATGATCCACTCCGAACCCATGCCGAGGATTTCCTTGGTGCCGTCCCAATCGCCGCGGGCGCGGGCCCCGGCCAGACGCCAGTCATGGCGGCCGTAGAGATTGGTAAAGATGCGGTCCTTGTCGGAAAGCATGAATGTGCCCTCTATGGCTTCGGAGCGGCCGCTTTCGCGGCAGCCTCGGCTTTGGCTTTTTCGAACGCGGCTTTGGCGGCAGCGAAATCCTGTTTCGGCGGCGGTGCCGGATTTTCGGTCAACGTGATCGCCTCGCCGGCGGGCGCGGCGCCCGCGCGGCCGATGGCCGAACCATGCGCCGGCTTTTCGCCGCGCTTGAACGCGTCGAGAATCTTACCGGTGCTGGCGTAGTCCACGTCTTCGAAATAATCGTCACCGATCTGGATCACGGGCGCGTTGACGCACGCGCCGGAGCATTCCAATTCGGCCAGCGAGAATTTACCGTCGGCGGTGGTTTCACCGAAGCCGATGTTGAGCTTCTCTTTGCAGGCCTTCACGACATCGTTGGAGCCGCGCAGCCAGCACGACAGGCTGGTGCAGACCTGCACGTGGGTCTTGCCGACCGGCGACAGGTTGAACATGGTGTAGAAGGTCGCGACTTCGAGCACGCGGATCGGCGCCATATCCAGCATTTTCGCGACGACTTCGATGGCGGGCTGCGTCACCCAGCCTTCCTGACGCTGCGCGAGATCGAGCAGCGGGATCACGGCGCTGGCCTGACGGCCCGCCGGATACTTGGCGATAATACGCTGCGCCAACGCCGTCATGTCGGCGTTGAACGCGAAACTCGCGGGCTGTTCCTTCGCGAGGCTGCGGGTACTCATCGGTCGACCTCGCCGAACACAATATCAATCGAACCCAGCACCGCCGGAACGTCGGCGAGCATGTGGCCGCGCAGCATGGCGTCCATGCCCGCGAGATGGATGAAGCCCGGCGCGCGGATGCGGCAGCGGTACGGACGGTTGGTGCCGTCGGAAATCAGATACACCGCGAACTCGCCCTTGGGCGCTTCGGTGGCGACATAGACTTCGCCCGCCGGAACCTTGAAACCTTCGGTGTAAAGTTTGAAGTGATGGATGAGCGCTTCCATCGAGGTTTTCATTTCGGCGCGCGGCGGCGGCATGATCTTGCGGTCGTTCACGCGCACGGGGCCCGACGGCATCTTGTCCAGGCACTGCTTGATGATGCGCACGGACTCGCGCATTTCGAGGATGCGGACGAGATAACGGTCGTAGCAGTCGCCGTGCTTGCCGACGGGAATGTCGAACTCGATTTGGTCGTAACCGTCGTAGGGCTGAGACTTGCGCAGATCCCACGCCACGCCCGAAGCGCGCAGGTTGGGACCGGTGAAGCCCCACGCGATGGCCTCTTTCTCGCTCACCACGCCGATGTCGACGGTGCGCTGCTTGAAGATGCGGTTTTCCGTCAGCAGGCTTTCCAGGTCGTCGATCATCTTCGGGTAGTTGTCGGCCCAGTCGTAGATCCGCTCGCGCAAGCCAGCGGGCATATCCTGCGCCACGCCGCCCGGACGGATGTAGTTGGCATGCATGCGCGCGCCGCAGACTTCGTCGTAGAAGCCCATGAGCTTTTCGCGCTCTTCGAAGGTCCACAGGAACGGCGTCATGGCGCCGACATCCATGGCGTAGGATGCGATGTTCATGATGTGGTTGAGGACGCGCGTCAGTTCCGCGAACAGCATGCGGATGTACTTCGCGCGCGGCGGCGGCTCGATGCCGAGCAGGCGCTCCACGGCAAGCGCGAAGGCCTGTTCCTGGTTCATGGGCGAGACGTAATCGAGACGGTCGAAATACGGGATCGCCTGCAGGTAGGTCTTGTACTCGATCAGCTTCTCGGTGCCGCGATGCAAGAGGCCGATGTGCGGATCGACGCGGTCGATGACTTCGCCGTCCATCTCCAGCACCAGGCGCAACACGCCGTGGGCGGCGGGATGCTGCGGGCCGAAGTTGATCGTGTAGTTCTCGATTTCGGTTTCAGGAGTGAGCACGGTATCCATGATCAGGCTCCCTGCTTCGGCGGCGTGGGCGGCGCTTTTTCATCGCCCGGTAGAAGCTTTTGAATGCCTTCCCAGGGCGAAAGGAAATCGAAAGTACGAAAATCCTGGGTCAGCTTCACGGGTTCGTAGATCACGCGTTTCTGATCTTCGTCGTAGCGCATTTCGACGTAGCCGGTGAGCGGGAAGTCCTTGCGCTGCGGATGGCCGTCGAAGCCGTAGTCGGTGAGGATGCGGCGCAGATCGGGATGGCCCGAGAAATACACGCCGTACATGTCCCAGACTTCGCGTTCCAGCCAGTCGGCGCAGACGAACACGCCGGTGACGCTGGCCACCGGGGTTTCTTCGCCGGCGGTCACCTTCACGCGCACGCGCGTGTTCTTACGCATGCTGAGCAGATGATAGACGACGTCGAAGCGCTCTTCCCGTTCCGGGTAATCGACGCCGCAGACATCGACGAGCTGCGTGAAATCGCACATCGGATCGTCGCGCAGATAGGTCAGCGCCTTGACGATGGCGTCGCGCTTGACGGCGACGATCAGCTCGCCGCGCACGACGTCGGCCGACAGCACATCACCGGACAGGCCTTGCGTAATGCGCGCGGCGATCTGGCGGAGGGCGTCGCTGGAGGATTCAGACTGGGTCATGAGAGATCAGCGCTCGCCAAACTTAGCGTTCAATGGTGCCGACGCGGCGGATTTTCTTGTGAAGCTGCAGAATGCCGTAGAGCAGCGCCTCCGCCGTGGGCGGGCAGCCCGGGACGTAGATATCGACCGGGACGATGCGGTCGCAGCCGCGCACCACGGAGTAGGAATAGTGGTAATAACCGCCGCCGTTGGCACAGGAGCCCATGGAGAGCACGTAGCGCGGCTCGGGCATCTGGTCGTAGACCTTGCGCAGGGCGGGCGCCATTTTGTTGGTCAGCGTGCCGGCGACGATCATCAGGTCGGACTGGCGCGGGCTGGGACGGAAGAACATGCCGAAGCGGTCGAAGTCGTAACGCGCCATGGCGACGTGCATCATCTCGACGGCGCAACACGCCAACCCAAAGGTCATGGGCCAGACGGATCCGGCGCGGCCCCAATTGCTCAGCGCATCGAGGCTGGTGAGCAGGAAGCCTTTGTTCTGCAGCTCGTCGGCGACACGCGCCATCAGCTGCCCGTCTTCCGGCGTGGTGGCGCGGATCGGGTCGGTGATGGGCTGAGCCGGAACGGTTATTCCCATTCCAACGCTCCTTTTTTCCATTCGTAGATGAAGCCGACGGTGAGGACTCCGAGGAAGGCCATCATCGACCAGAATCCGAACAGGCCGATCTTCCCAAGGCTGATGGCCCAGGGGAACAGGAAGGCCACTTCCAGGTCGAAGATGATGAAAAGGATCGCCACGAGGTAGAAGCGCACGTCGAACTTGGACCGCGCGTCATCGAAGGCCTCGAAGCCGCATTCGTAGGCGGAGCTTTTCTCGGGGTCCGGGCGGCTCGGGCCCGCAATCAGGGAGGCCACCACGAAGGCCAAGGCCAAACCAAACGCAATGCCGAGGAAGATCAGGATCGGCAAATATTCCACGAGCAGGTTTTGCATCGGACCGCGCCTTGCCCCACCAGCCGCCGCAACCCTGCAAACGGCATTTTATTATTATATTACAAGCTTTTACGGTATCGCACGGGGACTGAGAGATAGGCTGACGAAGACCCCCGCCCTCGCCCGCTAAAGCAAGGCTGATCTAAACGGCGCGGGGTCATGGAGTCAAGCGGCCTAATGGCCGCAAAAACATTGACATAGCGAGATTTTTTGCCTTCGTCAGACACATGACACCAGGCTGAAATACCCCAGAAATAGCCCGCGAAATCGCCCGGGATCGGCGGCAAAAATCCCGGCTCCGCCGCCGGAACCGGGATTTTGCGTCTCAACTCGTTTCGAGACGGAACGGTTGAGCTACATCCACATCGACGGCGTAGGCAACCTGGCCGTTGATCTTAATCGCGCATGATGTCCGCGACTGAAGGGCCTTGGAGGAGGCACCAAAACAACGACGCGGATTTCAACGAGTTGCGGGGACGGATGGATTATTGCCCTCTTTCACGTGCGTGATATCGGCGACGCAAAAGTTGTGGCGGCGACAGACCCTGCGCGCGCCTTAATTATCTTCGCCTCATTCCGAACGTAAAACCGCCGCGATGCCTTTGCATGATGTGACCTGAAGCAAAGGAGGCTTCGCAGCATGAATATCTTCGCAAAGACTGTTCGCCGCTCCCTCGCTGTCGCCGCGACGATTGCCGTCACGGCCTTGAGCAGCGTCGCCTTCACCGCGCCGGCCGAAGCGCGGGACTCAAATGATCGCCATCGTTACGAGCGTCAAGACCGTTATGACCGCCACGACCGCTGGGATGGGCGTCATGATCGTTGGGATCATCGCCGCGATTACCGGCGTGATCACCGGCGTCATCACCACAATCACGACCGGTCGCGGTATTACAGCTACTACGACACGCCGCCCTATTATTATTACCCGCGGCCCGGCGTGTCTTTTTACTACGGTTACTAACGCGGCATGACCTCAGCGATCGCGGGCGGGAGGAAACTCCCGCCCGCTTTGTTTACCTGCAGCGCGCCGTTGACGATGTTCATCAGACCATCCCAATCGCCCGGCGCACTTTGACGGAACAGCCGCGCGCTGGGATACCAAGGGCTGTCGTCGCGTTCGAGCAACCAGCGCCAATCGGCGTTGTAGGGCAATACCACCCACACCGGACGACCTAAAGCGCCAGCCAAGTGCGCGATGCTCGTGTCGATGGTGATGACGACATCGACCAGTTCACACAGGGCCGCGGTATCGGAAAAATCCTTCAGCTCATCGCCGAAATGACGGATAGCGGGAATTGAGGAGAGCACCGCGCGGTCGGACTCTTTCAGTTCCTTCTGCAGGCTGATGTACTCAAAGTCCGGCGAGATGATTTTCGCCAGCGTCGCCAAGGGAATACTGCGCTTGAGCAAATCCACCTCCAGGACGCTACCGCTCCACGCTAGACCGATGCGCGGCTTTGTCTTAGGGCCCAGCACCTCAGTCCACGCCGTCCGTTTATCCGGCGGGGCGGTAAGATAACGCGGGACCGCCGGAATCGTCGCCGCATCGGTTTTAAAAAGGCGCGGCAGGCCGAGCAGCGGGACATGAAAATCAAACGCCGGTATCGCATCGCCCCAGCCCGCGATGTGCGAAACACCCGCGAGGCTCGACAGCAAGGAGACGAGCGGCTTCTGGACGCCGAGGATGACTTTAGCGCCGCGCTCCGCCAGCAGCGGCGCGTAGCGGCAGAATTGAATCGTATCGCCGAAACCCTGCTCGTCGTGGAGCAGAATGGTTTTACCGTCGAGCATCTCCCCTTGCCACTGCGGGCGCGGGAAAGCGCGCCGCGGTTTGTCGGGCAGACGCCACCGCCACTCGTACTTTTCCCAACCCTTGGCGAAGTTTCCCATCTGCAAGTGACAGATGGCCAGATGCCAGTGGGCATCGGCGAGATTGGGGTTGAGCGCGACGGCCATTTCAAAACTTCGCAGCGCGTCTTGATAACCCCCCATATCGCGCAGCGCGTTGCCGCGATTGTTGTAGGCGTCGGCGAAATCGGGCTTGAGCGCGATGGCGCGATCGAGATGAAACAGCCCGGCTTCGGGTTGGCCCATCGCCCACAGCGCTGAACCATAGGTGTGGCAGGCGTTGGCGTTATCTTGACGAATCGCCAATGCTTTAGCCAAGACCTCGGCGGCGCGCTTCACATCCCGCGCTTGATACGCCAGGACGCCGAGCAGATGGAGCGCGTCGAAATGCCGGGGCGCAATGGTGAGGACACGGCCGCAGGCCGCCTCGGCCTCGGCGCGGCGACCAGCCTGATAATGGGCCAGTGCGTCCTGAAATATTTTCGTTGCATCCGCCGGCATACCGTTCGCTCAACGCTTGCGTCTGAAGATCACGTCGAACTCCAGGGCGGACGCTTTGTCGTCGTGCAGCGCGTTGACCATGCGGATCTGCGCGGGCACAAAGCCAAGGTTATCGACGAACGCCAGGGCCTCGTTAAAGGACCACACGTCTTTGTAAAGGTGCTCGATGGGCAATTCGAGCTGTAGTCCGACGCAGCGCTTCAACAGCGTTCCCGCCCCCGCCAGCACTTCGCGCTCGTAGCCTTGCGTGTCGATCTTCAGAAAGACCGCTTGCGCGGCGCCCACGTCATAGCCGTCAAGCGCCACCACCGCGACCGATTCAACCCTGACCACGCCGGCATGGGCGGAGAAAG
>JAIEMI010000187.1 GCA_019752235.1 Rhodospirillaceae bacterium | reverse complement strand
GGCAAAAGTGCTGGCGGGGCTCGGCGCGCATATCGAAGAGGTGCGCGCGCCGCGCACGCCGCCGGAATACGCCGCCACCATGGCGACGATTTTCGTGGCGGAAGCTTATGCCGGTCTGCGCGACGTGGTGGAACGCGGCAATTTCACCACCGACCGCGCCGCCGAAGCGCGCATCGTGCTCGGCAAAACCGTTCCAGCTTCAGCCTATATTGAAGCGTGCGACCAGCAGAAGCGCGAACGCGCGGAGATTCGCGGCTGGTTCGCGGACTATGACGCCGTGCTGCTGCCGACGACGACCGTTGCCGCCATGCCGGTGGCGACCTGCGACACGATGAAACCCGTGCCGGCCATGCTGACGCGCTGGGTGAACCATCTCGGACTCTGCGCACTGGCGGTTCCCTGCGGTTTCAACCGCGAGGGCATGCCGCTGTCGCTGCAGATTGTCGGCAAGCCGTTTGACGAAGCCCGGATTTTGCAGGTGGGTTGGGCCTTCGAGCAGGCAACGGAGTGGCATAAACGCCGGCCATCACTCGGTTAGTTTGAAAGCAAGCCGCGGGGTGTGCGTATACGCGCTTGCGGATACATCCTGGATCCATAGATTGGAAAGGATCCACATATGAACGCCATGACGCCAATGGACACGGCCCAAGATCCACGTTGGAAGGCGGTTGTCGCGCGCGATAGGGCCGCGGACGGCACGTTTTATTATTCCGTCAAGACCACGGGGGTCTATTGCCGGCCGTCCTGTGCGGCGCGGTTGGCCCGGCCCGAGAACGTGCGCTTCCATGCTACGCGCACGGCGGCGGAAAAGGCGGGCTTCCGGCCCTGCAAACGCTGCAAGCCCGATCAGGCATCGCTGAGCGCGCAACACGCGGAGATGGTCGCGAAAGCCTGCCGCATCATCACCGGCGCGGAAAGCGTGCCGGTGCTGGCCGACCTGGCGGCGCAGGTCGGCATGAGCGCCTATCATTTTCACCGCCTGTTTAAGCGCGCTACGGGCGTGACGCCGCGCGCTTACGCCGCGGCGCAACGCGAGACGAGAGTGCGGAGCGCCCTCGCGAAGGGCGGCAGCGTGACCGCTGCGATCTTTGACGCGGGCTATAACGCCAGCAGCCGCTTCTACGAAAAGTCCAACGCTCTGCTGGGCATGACCCCGTCGGCCTACAAGGCGGGCGGCGCGGACATGGACATCACGTTTGCGGTGGGTGAATCTTCGTTAGGTGCGGTGCTGGTGGCGCACAGCACGAAAGGCATCTGCGCGATTTTCATGGGCGACGATGCGGATGCGTTGATCCTGGACCTGCGGCGGCGTTTTCCGCGTGCGGCTATCAGCCACGGCGGCCAGGGTTTCGCCAAGTCCGTCGCCGATGTCGTGCGGATGGTGGATAAGCCCGGCTTGGGCCTAGACTTGCCGCTCGACGTGCGCGGCACGGCCTTTCAAAAGCGCGTATGGCAGGCGTTGCAAAAAATCCCCGCGGGAACGACGGCGAGCTATACCGACATCGCCCGGCACATCGGCAAACCGAAATCCGTGCGCGCGGTCGGGCAGGCCTGCGGCGCCAATCCGTTGGCGGTGGTGATTCCGTGTCATCGTGTCGTGCGCGGGGACGGCGATCTTGCGGGCTATCGCTGGGGCGTGGAGCGCAAGCGCGCGCTGCTCAAGGCGGAAGCTAGCGCGCGCCCGTCATCAAAGCCCGCACGGCGGAAATAATATCCTTTGCGGACGGCACCACGGCGCGCTCCAGATTGGCGTTGAAGGGCGTCGGCACGTCACGTCCGCCGAGGCGGGTGACCGGTGCGTCCAGCCAGTCGAACGCGCGTTCGTTGATCTCGGCGGCGATCTCGGCCCCCAAACCGCCGGTGCGCCAGGCTTCGTGCACCACGAGACAACGGCTGGTCTTCTTCACACTCGCGATGATGGTGTCCATGTCGAGAGGGCGGAGGGTGCGCGGGTCCAGCACTTCGACAGAGATTCCATCTTTCGCCAGTTCGTCGGCAGCCTGCAGCGCCCGATCGACCATGGCGAGGGTGGCGATCACGGTCACGTCGGTGCCCGCGCGCTTGATGTCGGCGACGCCAATGGGAATGACGTAGGACTCTTCCGGCACCGGCGCGCCTTTGCCAAGGTAGAGTGTCTTGGTCTCCAGGAAGATGCACGGATTGTCGTCGCGGATAGCCGCCGCCATGAGGCCCTTGGCGTCGTAAGGATTGGACGGCGCCAGCACGACAAGGCCCGGCACGTGGGCAAACCACGCCTCCAGTGATTGGGAGTGCTGGGCCGCGAGGCGTACGCCGCCGCCTTGAGGGCCACGGAACACCACCGGCACCTTCACCTTGCCGCCCAGCATGAAGCGCAGTTTGGCGGCTTGATTGACGATCATGTCCATCATGAGGGTGACGAAGTCGAAGATCTGTATTTCAACAATGGGGCGGTAGCCCGACAACGCCGCGCCGACGGCCGCGCCGGCGATGGCCTGTTCCGAGATCGGCGTGTCCATGACACGCGAACCAAAAGCTTCGCCGAGGCCGCGCGTGACGCCGAAGACGCCGCCCATCTTGGCGATGTCTTCGCCCATCATGAAAACGTGAGGATCGCGCTGCATTTCCTGCGCCATGGCTTCGTTGATAGCTTCGCCATAGGAGAGTAAACGTGCGCCGGGCGCGGGCAGGGACGCCGGCGGCGGCGCGAGCGGCGACATGACCGCCTGATCGAGTTTGGAAACATCCGGCTCCGGCGATGCCTTGCCGAAAGCGACGGCCTCGTCGATAGCGGCCTTCGCCTCGTTCACCAGGACTTTGTATTCGGCTTCCGTCAGCGCCTTCAGTTTTTGCAGGGCGACCGTTCCGTTGGTGATGGGATCGGAGGACTTGCCTTTGGCCTCTTCCTCATCGGTGCGATAACGCGGCCAGCTGGGACGCATGTTGTGATCGTCCCAGCGGAAGGTGATGGCTTCCAGCAGCGTCGGGCCGTCGCCCGCGCGGGCGCGATCCTTGGCCATCATCACGGCGGTATAGACGGCGGCGGCATCGTTGCCGTCGATGACCTGGGACGGAATGCCATAACCCGCGCCGCGCGCGGCGATGGAGCCGCCCGCCGTGGCATCCGCGGAACGTGTTGACAGTGCGTACTGATTATTCTCGCAGAAAAAGATCAGCGGCAGTTTCAGCAGCGAAGCCATATTCATGGCTTCGTGGAAAATGCCTTCGTTGGCCGCGCCGTCGCCAAAGAAGGCGATGCCGACCTGGCCGGTCTTGCCCATTTGTGCCGCGAGGCCGGCGCCCAATCCCAAGCCCATGGCCGCGCCGACGATGCCGTTGGCGCCGAGAATATTGAGATCGAAATCGGCGATGTGCATGGAACCGCCGTAGCCGCCGCAATACCCGTCGGCCTTGCCCATCAGCTCGGCCATCATGCGGTCGACGGAAGCACCTTTGGCGATGCAATGCCCGTGGCCGCGGTGATGACTCAGGATGAAGTCTTTCGGCTCCAGCGCGGCGCAAGCCCCCGCGGCAATCGCTTCCTGTCCCACGGACGAATGGGCGGTACCCTTGAGGCCGCCTTCCTGATAGAGCGCGTGCACGCGTTCCTCGAAATGGCGGATCAGCAGCATGACCCGGAGCATGTCGCGCAGTTGTGCGGCCGTGGGCTGCGGCGCGTTATCGCGCGCAAAAAGATCGGGTTTTACGTGCATGAAAATGTTGCAAATCGGAACATGACAAAGGCGAAAAACTGCGCCAACGTAGTCCTATTAAAGCTCTGAGAACAGGGGGAGATGATGCACGATCCGATAGGCGCCGAACCCTTCAAGGTCGCCGTGCCCGATGCTGTTCTGGCCGACCTGAAGGACCGTTTGGCCCGCACCCGTTGGCCTATCGAAGCCAAAGCGCCGCCGTGGACCTATGGCGCCAGCCTCGTGTACATGAAAGACATCTGCGCCTACTGGCGCGACAAATATGACTGGCGCAAAGCCGAAAGGGAAATCAACCGCTGGCCCCAATATAAGGTCACGCTCGGCGGCAAGAAGGTGCACTTCATCATGGAGAAGGGCTCGGGGCCCAATCCCACGCCACTGATCCTGACGCACGGCTGGCCGGGATCGTTCGTCGAGTTCCTCGACATCATCGAACCGCTTGCCCATCCCGAGCGCCATGGCGGGGACGTGAAGGACGCGTTCACCGTCATCATTCCCAGTATCCCGGGATATGGCTTTTCCGAAGCGCCCGATGTGCCCATTAAACCGCGCGCGGTGGCGGCGCTTTGGGCCGAACTGATGACGAAGGTTCTGGGCTGCGAAAGCTACGTCGCCCAAGGCGGCGACTGGGGCGGCATTATCACGTCTTGGCTGGCCTTCGATCACCCCGAAAAGCTGAAGGCGATCCATTGCAATATCGTCGGTCTGTTTCCGGAGATCACCGACGCCAATCCCTTGGATGCGGAAGAGCTGGCGTGGCAGGAGAAAAACGTCGCGCGGCGTGCGACCGAGATCGCCTATCACATGATGAACGCCACCAAGCCGCAGACGATTGCCTATGGCTTGCAGGATTCACCATCGGGCTGCGCGGCCTACATTCTGGAAAAATTCCACGGCTGGACCGTGCACGGGCAGGACGTGAAGGACTTGCCCTTCGACAAGGATCATCTGCTCACCAACGTCATGATGTTCTGGCTGAACGGTTCCAACGCACCGGCGTGGCTGTATAACTCGTTTCTCGATCCCAAGAGCCGCGTGATGCCGGCGGGACAGAAGATCAACGTGCCGACGGCGATGCTGCTGTTTCCCGCCGACATCGCGATCCCGGCGCCGAACCAGTACATCAAACGCGTCTATAATCTCGTGCGCCGCAACACCGCGCCGCGCGGCGGCCACTTCGCCGCCTTCGAGAATGGGAAGCTGTTCGTCGACGACGTGAGGGCGTACTTCCGCGATTACCGCTAGTTCAAAAGTTCTTCATCCTGGGAGGGGAAAGAGCCATGAAGAGGTTTGCGAAGGTCTTGATGCTTGGCGCCCTGGGCTGCGGCGTTGCCGCGGCCGCCGATAAAAAAGCCGATGAGGTGCCACGATACTCCGACAGTAAGGTAACCTGGGACGCCGACGGCACGCTGCACGTTCCGGCGTTTTCTTACCCGCTGTCCGAGTTCATGAGCCCGGAATTGAAGAAGGCTTACGCCCGGCAGGTGGCGGACTTGCCGACGTGGCCGGGGCCGCCCGCCATGGATGCGCCCATGGACGTGTGGAAGACGTACTGGAAGCAGTACGATGAGATCATCATGGCCCCGTCGTTAAAGCGCTGGCGGGAAATCTATCCCGTGACCATCGAGCCAAAGGTCTATGGCGGCGTGCGCACGGAGATCATCGTGCCGAAAGGCGGCGTCGCCCCTGAAAATAAGAACCGCGTGCTGATCAACCTGCATGGCGGCGGTTTTTATACCGGTGCGGGCGCGGGCGGGCAGCAAGAGTCCATTCCTGTCGCCGGCCGGATGAAAATCAAAGTCGTGACGGTCGATTACCGCATGGCGCCGCAGCACAAGTTTCCGGCCGCCAGCGAAGACGTGGCGACGGTCTACCGCGAGCTGCTGAAGGACTACAAACCCGGCAACATCGGTATTTATGGCTGTTCGGCGGGCGGCAGCCTGACGTCGCAAGCCGCGGCGTGGTTCCAAACGCATAACCTGCCGAACCCCGGCGGCATCGGTGTGTTCTGTGCGGGCGGCGGTGGCGGTCCCGGCGATATGAGCCCGTGGGGCGCGGGCGGCGTGTTCACGCCACCGAAGCCGCGCACCGGAGCCGTGACGCCGGGCTATATGGCGAGCGCTGATAAAAACGACCCTATGGCGGCTCCGGTGAAGTCGGACGCGGTGATGGCGAAATTTCCGCCAACGCTGCTGGTGTCCGGCACACGGGCCGGGGACTTGAGCCCTGCGGCTTATATGCATACACGGCTGCTGAAAAACGGCGTGGATGCGGAACTTTACGTCATTGAAGGCGGATGGCACGGCGTGTTCAATCAGCAGCCCGATACGCCGGAATCGCGAGACACGTACGACTACATTGCCAAGTGGTTCGATAGCCATCTCGGAAAATAACCCGCGCCGGCGGCGGGCTTTGCGGCCTGTATTCAGCGATGCCGACGCGACGTACTGGAAGGGCATCGCCACGACCCAGCAGCAGATCACCGTGAAAATGATCGAATCCTTGACGCAGAATTCGTAGAACCGCCGCCTTGCCGGATGAATTCAGACGGCAAGGCGGCAGGGAAGTTCCTTTAGGCATCCGGCTGCATACGCCGGGAAGAACGGGCGCGCAGTTCGCGGTAGGCAACCCAAACGATCAACGCCAAAGCAACGACAAGAGCCGTATCCAGCACCGGCGAGTATTCAAGAAAGTTCATCACATATCTCCCTAAGCTCTCGAAAGCCGCTCCGCGTGTGCCCGATGAAATGGCCGGGAGAGCCCGTCCGGCATTTCGTGACCTGAGCGCCGACGGCAAGACCGGCGGGCGGATTGGGTTGCCTTGGCAACGCGTGACGGCGCGCGGCGTTGCATCAATTGTTTCATTTGTTTGGATTAACCTTTCTAAAGCACCGCACAGGTTGTACGCGCCGGTTGATGTTGCCCGGAAATGATGCTGAATAGCGCCATGTGCGGCCGCTACAAACTCACCACCCCCACCGGCGTCATTGTCGAGGATTTCGGCATCCGTTCCGGCCGGCTGAATCTCGCGCCGCGCTTCAATATCGCGCCGACGCAAAGCGCCCCGGTGGTCCGGCATATGGCGGGCACACGCACCATGGCCATGCTCCGCTGGGGATTGATTCCGTCCTGGGCAAAGGACACCAAGATCGCCTTCAGCACGACGAACGCCCGCGCGGAGACGGTCGCCGACAAGCCGGCCTTTCGGGATGCGTTCAAAGCCCGCCGGGCCTTGGTGGTCGCCGACGGTTTTTATGAATGGAAAAGCGAAGCGGGCGGTAAGCAGCCTTATCTGATCGCGCGCAAGGACGAGCGGCCCATGGCCTTCGCCGGCCTATGGGAGCGCTGGCAACCTCAAGACGGAACGGAGGCCGTCGAATCCTTCACGATCATCGTCACGGCGGCGAATGCCTTGATCAGTGATCTGCATGATCGGATGCCGGTGATCCTGGATCCCGCGCAGTTCGACATGTGGCTCGATGCGGATCACCATCCGCCGTCCGATGTGCTCAAGCCCTATGACCCCGCGCGGATGTACTTGCGCCCTGTCAGCCGCGCGCTGAACAGCGTCCAGAACGAAGGGCCGGAACTATTGGACGCGCCACGGCAGCAGGCTTTTCTTCTGTAACCGGCCCCTCTGTTACACACGCCGAATTGCGTCCCACGCATTTTAGGCAAAGAATTTGGAACTGGTTCCTGGAGAGGGAGGCTCGCCACGGTGTCCATCCGTCATCACGTCGCTTTTTACGCGGGCGCCGTGCTCGCGCTCAACTCCGCGGCGCACGCCGAGACCCGGGGCTTTGCCGTCAGCTGGATGTACTATGGCAATGCTTCGGTCGACGCCGACTGTCCCGAGGGCATCAATCCGGGCGCCGACGGCACGTTCCGCAGGATATTGCAGGAGCGCAATACGCCGCCCGCCGAAATCGAAAAATTGATGGAAAATTTCCCTCAGACCATGCGCGAAGCCAACGTCGGCAATCGCGGCATCATTGATGGCAAACCGGTCAACGCTTACATCAATCCGACGGCCACGCCCGACCCGATGCTGAAACTGGGGAAAGGCCACACGGGCCTGGGCTTCAATCTCGACGGCCAAGAGTCACCCGAGGATTTTGTCGATGTCGAGACCGGCGAGAGGGGCGTGGATAACCAGTTCTACCGGGTTATCGGCTGCGTCAGCCAATTGCGCAGCGCCCGCGGTAAGCTGCCGACATTCCCCGAAATCCAGTGGGACATGATGCGCGACCACACGCCGGCCTGGATCATCGAGGTCAGCGGCATCGACAGCATGATAAACGATGACGATGTGCTGGTGACGGTACAGCGCGCCACGCGGCCTGTCGTGAGGAATTCACAGGGCCAACCTCAGGCCGATATGACGTTTACGCCCGACCCGACTCCGCGCACCGATGTAAACAAGGTTCGGGGCAAATTGAAGGACGGGATGGTCGTTACGGAGCGCTTCGATTTCTTCATGCCCGGCGAACCCTTCGCCCAGGCGGAGTATGCCTTTAAGGATGGGCGCCTGCGACTGCGCTTCAACGAGGATGGCACCGCCAGCGGCATTGTCGGCGGTTATCAGAACTGGCGCACGATTTATACGAGCTGGGCGACGGGCGGGACGACTTTTGAATTGAATGCAGGGTTCGATATTCCCGGTCTTTATTATGCGTTGCGCAAATCGGCCGACGCTTACCCCGATCCGAAGACGGGACAGAACGCCTATATCTCCTCGGCCTATACCATCGAGGCGGTGCCGGCGTTCATTGTCCATCCGGAGCCGCAAACCGCGAGAGCGCCTTAAGCAGGTTTAGCGACGCGCAGTTCGGCGATGACGTGATCCATGACGGCGTCCCAGTCGTGCAGTTTCGGCTGCCGGAAGAGCCGTGCCGCGGCATACCAGGGTGTGGCGCTGTCGGGGTGGAACTCCCAGCGCCAGTCGGGCAAATAGGCCAGCAAAATCCAGACAGGTTTGCCCATGGCCCCGGCGAGGTGCGCGACCGCGGTATCGACCGTGATGACCAGGTCGAGGCCGGCGATAACCGCCGCCGTATCGGCTAAATCTTCGAAGTCCGAACCCAAATTGTGAAGCGCCGGGAAGCTTTCCAGCGCCGCGCGGTCGCTCTCGCGGATGTCGCGCTGAAGCCCGACAAGAGTCGCGCCACTGTCGGCGATGCGCTTGAAGGTATCCAGCGGAATGCTGCGATAAACGCCGGTGCCGCGGGTCATGGCGGCTCCTGACCAGGCGACGCCGCAGCGCAAGCCGTCGGCCGGCGGTAAACGCCCGCGCCACTTTGCGACAGCCGCCGGCGGCGCTCCGAGGTACGGCGCGTTCGCGAAATCACCGCCGATGTCCAGCGCTGCGGGAAGACTCATCAGCGCGCAATGCAGATCAAAAGCCGGAAGCGGTTCTCCCTTGGCGAGGACATGGTCAGCGCCATCAAGAGTCCTCATGAGATTTTTGAGCGACGGCGGTACTTCCAAGATCACTTGGGCGCCGCGCGCGCGGACATATTTTACGTATCGCGCGAACTGCAGGCAGTCACCCAGTCCCTGTTCGGCGTAGATCAACACCGTCTTGCCGGCGACATCCTGGCCGCCTTGCCAGGCAGGTTGGGGGTAATTGCGGACCAAAGGCGCAATCATCGTGGTCCGCCAACGCCATTCATACTCCCGCCAACCGCGCTGATATTCGCCCGCAAGCAAGAGACATTCGCTGAGGGCGACGTGCGCTTCCGCATGGCTGGGCTGCCGCGCGATAGCTTCCTCGAAGGCGACACGCGCTTCTGATCGGCGTTTCATGCGCAGTAGGACGCAACCCAGATTATGCCGCGCATCCGCCGAGCCCGGCTGTAACGCAGCGGCCTTGGCGAAGGCTTCATGGGCTTCGTCGAACCGCTCAAGCGCCTCTAGGGTCACACCGAGGTTGGTGTGTGCTTCCACGAGTCCCGGTGCGAGGCTGATGGCTTTCCTGAATCCGGCGAGGGCTTGGTCATAGCGTCGCATGTCCAACAATGCGAGCGCGCGGTTGTAATGGGCGCCGCCATTATCCACCTGCAAGCTGATGGCCTTTGTGCCGGCCGCGAGAGCCTCGGCGTGGCGGCCGAGATTACGCAGCACCATGCACAAGTTGTTGTGCACGGCTGAGTCCTTTTTGTTGAGCTGCGCCGCTTTAAGGATGAGTTCAGCGGCCAGCTCGTTCCGGCCCCGCGCGAGGTGGACCATGCCGAGCATGTGCGTCGCATCGAAATGCGTGGGCTCCGCCGCCAGGATCTGCTGATACAGCGCGGCTGCGGTGTCTAATTGACCTTGCCGGTGCGCACCGATGGCTTGCTGAAGTAAACCGAGGAGGGGAGTGCCGATCACCTGTGACATGGGCGCCATCTATAACAATTGTTGCGTAGTCGTTTCTCGTTTCGCTGATCTGTCTACGCGCGAAACGCACAAATCTATAACGATCGTATGTTCGGTTGAGTGCGTCACCGGCAGCTGCCTCGTATGGGCACCCCGCGCGCTAGCTTCCGATAAGTGCGCTGCGCTCACTCCCGAAATGAGCGTGGCGGAGGGGGTAGGATTCGAACCCACGAGACCCTTGCGGGCCTGCCGGTTTTCAAGACCGGTGCAATCGACCACTCTGCCACCCCTCCGGGAGCGCGGTGCAGCTTATAGCAAACTTCCCCATGCCTTTTGAAAGGATGTTTTTAGTGCCCTTCAAAGGCGTAGAACCCGCGTGCAGCGGCTCAAAAGAACCCAAGGCGCTCGCTTTTTTGCCTATTACATTTATAGTCTCAATAATACAATTTGCGGCGAAGGGCTTCATGCGCGAAATTCTTTTGGTTTTTCCGCTGACGTTATGTCTCAGCCCGGCCACTGGCGATGCACAAGTCGATGAAGCCACGTCCAAGCCCGTCCCGCCCTATACGGCGTCCTATCCCGACGGCGTGACGAGCCTGCGCGACGCCGTGTTTCACACCTGACCGTGCTCGGGTCCGTGCCGGCGGAACGCGTCATGTATCCGGGCGCGGACCACGGCTTCACCAAACCCGACGGCGGCCCCACGATGCGGTCAATCGTCAGACCAGGACAAGGTTTTCGCCTTCCGCGAAGGGCTGTTCCCCAAACCGCGCTGAATATGCAAAACTCGCCGCGCCCGGCTTCGGGCGCGTCCGTTTTGCATGAGTTTGGGGGTTTTGATGGCGCAGACCAGCGCACCGCCGGTGATCGGCATCATCGGCGGCTCGGGAATCTATGATCTGGACGGACTGACGTCCAAAGAATGGCGCAAGGTCACCACACCTTTCGGCGATCCCTCCGATGAACTGCTGCATGGCGAACTGAACGGCCAGAAGATGGTGTTCTTGCCGCGGCATGGGCGCGGCCATAAACGCTCGCCGTCGGACTTGAACTACCGCGCCAATATCTGCGCCCTGAAAATGGCCGGTGTGACGGAAATTCTGTCCTTGAGCGCCTGCGGCTCTCTGAAACAGGAACTTCCGCCCGGCACGTTCGTGATTGTCGATCAGTTCATCGATCGCACTTTCGCGCGGGTGAAGTCGTTTTTCGAACCCGGCCTGGTGGCGCATGTTTCTATGGCGCACCCCGTGTGCGGACGCCTGGGAGATCGCGTGGCGGCGGCGGCCGACAGCCTTAAAATCCCGTATGTCCGCGGCGGCATCTACCTGACCATGGAAGGTCCGCAGTTTTCGACACTGGCGGAATCAAACCTCTACCGGAGCTGGGGCTGTCACGTGATCGGCATGACCAACATGCCCGAAGCGAAACTCGCCCGCGAAGCCGAGCTGTGTTACGCCACCATCGCCATGGTGACGGACTACGACTGCTGGCATGAAGGACACGACGCCGTGACGGTGGATGAGGTTGTGCGCGTGTTGCTGGCGAATGCGGGGAAGGCGAGGGATCTGGTGAAGGCCGTGACACCGACGCTGTCCGACCGCGCCCATGTCTGCGACAAAGGCTGCCACCACGCGCTGGATTCCGCCATCATCACGGCGCCGGAGGCACGCGATGCGGCGATCATCAAAAAATTGGCGCCGATCGTGGGCCGCCTTTTCCCCAGCTGACGCGGTTAATGGGTCGCCGCCCAGTTTTGGGCCCAGCCGTTGACCACGTCCACGGACATGGGCCGGGAGACGAAGTAGCCCTGAACCACGTCGCAATCCAGGTCCGACAGCATATCCCAGTCTTCCTGGGTCTCCGCACCTTCGGCCACGACGGAGAGTCCCAGGCGTTTGCCGAGATTGGCGCTGGACTGCAGGATCGCGCGCGACTTGGCATTCTGAATCGCCCCCGTCACGAAAGCTTTGTCGATTTTCAGTTCGGCGAAGGGCACGCGGCGGAGCTGTTCCATCGACGAGTAACCCGTTCCAAAATCGTCAATCGATAGCGTGAAGCCCTTCATGTGCAGACGGGCGAGGATGTCCAAGGTGTCGGCGGTGTCGCGGAAGACGCCGGTCTCGGTAATCTCAAGTATCATCTGTTTGGGATCGACGCCGTGCTGGGCGACTTCCTTGGCGATACGGTCGGGCATGCGCAGATCCACCAATAGGTGCGCCGACAGATTGACGCTGAGTTTGGTGACCAGGCCGACTTTGTTCCAGAGAGCACATTGTTTGAGCGCTATGGCCAAAACGCGGTCGGTCAGGGGTTCGATCACGCCGCCTTCCTCGGCCAGGGTGATGAACTGGCCGGGCGGCACCAGCCCGTACTCGGGATGCTGCCAGCGGGCGAGGGTTTCAAACCCCTCGACCGCGCGCCGGCGCAAATTGACCTTGGGCTGGTAGTGTAGAATGATCTCGTCGCGATCCAAGGCGCGGACAAGGTCGGCGACCGTCAACGACACCGCGCGCGGCGCGGCGTCTGATTTTTCCGCTTTACCGTAGGCGGCCAGCACGCTGCGTGCTGAGGCAACGCTCACGGGCTTTTCGATCGCGCCCAAAACCGGCAGCCCGCGCGCGCGCCCCATATCCACGGCGGTCCCCAGCAGCGCGGCCGTTTCGCCGCTGATAAAGACGAACGATGGCTTATACGGCAGATCCGCGGCATGCCTGATCACCTCGACACCGTCCATATCGGGCATCATGAGATCGCAAAAAATGACATCCACCCGCTGTTCGCCGCGCCGCATATAATTGACGGCCTCCCGCCCGTTGGTGGCATAAACAATGTTTTCGATACCGATCTTCCGCAGCACACGTCCGGTCATGGTGCGGACGAAAGATTTATCGTCGACAACCAGCACGCAAAGGCCCCGCAGGCTATTGTCCGGAGCCTGTCCGTGAGCGGACGAGGCGCTCAGTTCCGCCGAAGGGCCATCTGTGAGGTCGTTCATTCCGCGGCCTTCGTGATAAATTCATCCACAAAATCTTGCACGCGTTGAAGTTCCGTGGGAATCGCGCCGAGCATCTTCTCGACAGCCGCCAAATCGCCGCGCTTGGCGGCGTCCTCGACGGCTTCGTAGAGATCGCCCAAGACCGTCGCGCCCATGTTGCGGGCTTCGCCCTTAGCGCCGTGCGCGGCGGCGTGCAGAGCCTCGGCATCTTGGCCGGCCATGGCGCGCTGCACGTCCAACCACGACTCCTGGGCGCACGGGATGAACTCCTTGACGATATCGGCAAGGATCGCGTGATCGGTGCTGCCGAGAAGTCTTTGCAACACCGGCAGTTCCACGGCTGGGGCATGGCGGCTCACAGGAGCCGAGGCGGACGGCGCGTCGAGCGTATGCCCTGAAGTCATTTGAGTCTCCTCCGCGTTGCTCGTTTTTGGCGTCCATTGCGAGAGCACCGACGCCAACCGGAGAAGAGTCACGGGTTTGCTAATGAAGTCGTCCATACCCGCCGCGAAGCACTTCTCCATGTCTTCACGGAAAGCGTTCGCGGTCATGGCAATGATCGGAAGATGGGCGTCGCCGCCCTTTTCCTGTTCGCGTTGACGGACGATGCGTGTGAATTCATAGCCGTTCATTTCCGGCATCGAGCAATCGCACAGGACCATGTCGTAATGTCCGGCGGCCAGACGATCCAAGCCCGCGATGCCGTTGCCGGCGATGGTACAGGTCATATGCAGTTTCTTGAGCTGACGTTGGATAATGGTTTGGTTCACCAGCCTGTCTTCCAGCACAAGCACATGCCGGTTGGCGAGAGTGCTGATATCCACCGACGCCAGCGTGTCCCCCGCCGAGGCGCGCTCCGAGCCCCCGTCGGGCCGGCCGAAGATGTGGTGGATATTCCGGTCGAGCGAAGCGGCGGCCAATCCGGCGGGCAGCACGTACGCGGCGCCGCTACGCAAGGCCTTGCGCC
>JAIEMI010000135.1 GCA_019752235.1 Rhodospirillaceae bacterium | reverse complement strand
CGTCGTCGGCAAACCCAACGAATTCGCCTACGCGGCGGCCAAGCGCGTCGCCGAATCCGACCAGGTCAGTTTCAACCCGCTGTTCCTCTACGGCGGCGTCGGCTTGGGCAAGACCCACCTGATGCACGCCATCGCCCACGAAATCCGTAATCGCACGCCGCATCGCAAGGTGGTCTATCTTTCCGCCGAAAAATTTATGTACAGCTTCGTGCGGGCGCTCCGGAACCAGGACATGGTATCCTTCAAGGAGCAGTTCCGTTCGGTCGATGTGTTGATGATCGACGACGTGCAGTTCATCTCCGGCAAAGACTCCACGCAGGAAGAGTTCTTCCACACCTTCAACGCGCTGGTGGACCAGGGCCGTCAGATCGTCCTGTCCGCCGACAAGTCGCCGTCGAATCTGGAAGAAATTGGCGACCGCCTGCGTTCGCGTCTGTCTTCGGGCCTCGTCGCCGACCTGCATCCCACCACCTTTGAGCTGCGCCTGGGCATCCTCGACGCCAAGGCCGAACAGCTCGGTGTGCTGGTGCCGCAGAAAGTGAAGGAATTCCTCGCCCACAAAATCACCTCCAACGTGCGCGAGCTGGAAGGCGCTTTGACCCGCCTCGTCGCTCATGTGCAATTGGTGGGCGGTGCGCTGACGCTGGAAGCCGCCCAGGATCTGCTGCAGGATCTGCTGCGCGCCCACGACCGCCGTCTGACCATGGAAGAGATCCAGAAACGCGTCGCCGAACACTTCAAGATCCGGATCTCGGACATGAGTTCGGCCCGCCGCTCCCGCGCCGTGGCCCGCCCCCGTCAGGTGGCCATGTACCTCTCCAAGCAGCTCACCTCGCGGTCGCTGCCGGAAATCGGCCGGGCCTTCGGCGGGCGCGACCACACGACGGTCATGCACGCCGTCCGCAAGGTCGAGGAGCTGGTGAAGCTGGACACGGCCTTCGCCGAGGACGTCGAACTCCTCACCCGGATGCTCGAAAGTTAAGAGCCCTTTTTCGGGTTTCTTACGCGACCTCAGTAAGCTCCAAAACCTGCCCTTCCCGGGGGTGGCGACCTCTGTTTATACTCACCGTCCTTTTTCACGGTGCTGCGCTGGCCCGTGGGGGCCGGGGGTGTAAAAAGAGCTGTATTTGCCAGCTTTTCGCCGGTTGGGGGGGATTGCCGTCCGGCGTATCTCTTGGCTGCAAAGAAACGATCTCAGGACCATGAAACTCATCATCGAGCGGGCTGCCCTCCTTAAATCCCTTGGTCACGTGCAAAGCGTGGTGGAGCGCCGCAATACCATCCCCATTCTCTCCAACGTCCGTCTGGATGCCGCCAAGGGCGCGCTGGCGCTGAACGCCACCGACATGGACATTGAGATCGCCGAAAGCACGGCGGCGGAAGTCTCCAAGGGCGGCGCCACCACCGTGCCCGCCCATACCCTCTACGATATCGTCCGCAAGCTGCCCGACGGCGCGCAGGTGGAAGTCACCTCCAGCAGCGACGGCGGCCAGATCGCCCTCTCGGCGGGCCGTTCGCGCTTCAATCTCGCCTGCCTGCCGGTGGAGGATTTCCCGGCCATGGCCGACGGCGACCTGGGCCATGCCTTCAAGCTGGCGGCGGCGGATTTGCGCGGTCTGATCGACCGCACCCGCTTTGCGATCTCGACGGAAGAAACCCGCTATTACCTCAACGGTATCTACCTGCACGCCGCCAAGAGCGAGAAGGTTGCGGTGTTGCGCGCGGTCGCCACCGACGGCCACCGCCTGGCGCGCGTCGAACTGCCGCTGCCCGAAGGCGCGACCGGCATGCCGGGCGTGATTGTGCCGCGCAAGGCCGTGATCGAAGTGCGCAAGCTGATCGACGAAACCGAAGGCGACATCTCGATCTCGCTGTCGGACTCGAAAATCCGTTTCGGCTTCGACAACGTCACCCTCACCTCCAAGCTCATCGACGGCACGTTCCCCGACTACGAACGCGTCATCCCCACGGGCAACGACAAGGTGCTGGAAGCCGAACGCAAACCGCTGTTCGACGCCGTCGACCGCGTCTCGGCTATCAGCTCGGAAAAGTCGCGGTCCATCAAAATGGCCTGTGAAAAGGGCCTGATCACGCTCTCCGCCTCCAGCCCCGAAGCCGGCAGCGCGGTGGAAGAAGTCGAAGCCCAGTATACGGCGGGCCAGTTGGAAATCGGTTTCAACTCGCGCTATCTCCTCGAAATCCTCGGCCAGATCGAGGGCGAAGCCGCGCGCTTCACCATGGCCGATGCCGCCTCGCCCACGGTCATCCGCGATGTGGCGGACGCGTCCGCCATGTACGTGCTGATGCCGATGCGCGTCTAACGCGGATTTGACCGTCCTCGGAGACAACACCACCGCAGCGCCATCCGACGCATCACGCGCCGGTATTTCCAATGTGGGCGCGCGCCTGGGCGTCACCCGCCTCACGCTCACCAATTTTCGCAGCTACGCCGCCTTGCGGTTGGACGTCGATACACGCCCCGTCGTCCTCACGGGCGCCAACGGCGCGGGCAAAACCAATCTCCTCGAAGCGCTCTCCTTCCTCGCCCCCGGACGGGGCCTGCGCGGCGCGCGCCTCGGCCTCGTCGGCCGCCGGCAGGCGGCCCACTTGAACCAAACGGGGCCTGATACGTCGGTGGTGCCCTGGGCCGTGGCGGTAACGCTGTCCACGCCCGATGGCCCCATCGAAATGGGCACGGGGATTGCGGTCGCGGGCACGGAACGGCGCACGGTCCACATCAACGGCCAAGCCGCCAAGGGCGCCGCCGCCATGGCGCGTCATGTGGGCGCGGTTTGGCTGACACCGGCCATGGACCGGCTGTTTGCCGACGGTCCCGGCAGCCGCCGCAAATTCCTCGATCGTCTTGTCACGGCTTTCGATGCCGATCACGCGGGGCGTCTTGCGGCCTACGAACACGCCTACCGTCAGCGTCTGCGGCTGATGAAAGACGGCAGTGGCGATGCGCCCTGGTTCGCCGCTCTGGAAGACACCATGGCGCGCCATGGTGTCGCTCTGGCCGCGGGCCGTCATGACCTGGTGGCGCGCCTTAACCGCGACCTCGCCGGTGTCACGGGGCCTTTTCCGGCGGCAAGTTTAGGCTTGGTCGGCACCATCGACAGCTGGCTCGCGCAAATGCCCGCCGTCGACGTCGAAGACGCCATGCGCCGCAGCCTGTGGGACGAACGCCGCGGCGTGATGGGCGCCGGCGCCGGCCCTCATCGTTCGGATTTGGGTGTCGCCATGATCGCGCCCGGGCATGCGTCCCACGGCCAGCCCGCGGCGCTGTGTTCCACGGGCGAGCAAAAAGCCCTGCTGATTTCCATGCTTTTGGCCCATGCGCGTCTGCAGCGCGGCAAACGCGGCCACGCGCCTTTGCTGCTTTTGGACGAAATCGCCGCCCATTTGGACCAGAACCGCCGGGCCGCCCTCTTCGCCGAAATCCTGCGCCTCGGCGCGCAGGCCTGGATGACCGGCACCGAGCCTGCGCTTTTTCGGGGATTTGATGAAAAAGCCCAATTTTTCACGGTCGAATCAGGCGCGATTTTGGCCGCTTCTCCCCCCTAAGAAGATGCCATTTTCACAGCGGTTTCCTATATACTCTTTAGCGTTCCCGACACCGTTTCCGACCTTCGAGAATTGACCTCATGAATTCACCTGCCACGTCCGCCGAAGCCCTCAAGCCCGAGGCGGCTTATGACGCCGAATCCATCAAGGTTCTGAAGGGCCTCGATGCGGTGCGCAAGCGCCCGGGCATGTACATCGGCGACACCGATGACGGTTCCGGCCTGCATCACATGGTCTACGAAGTCGTCGACAACGCCATCGACGAATCCCTCGCCGGCCATTGCGATCGCATCGAAGTCATCCTGCATGGCGACGGCAGCTGCACCGTCAACGACAACGGCCGCGGCATTCCCGTCGATATCCACAAGGAAGAAGGCGTCTCGGCGGCCGAGGTCATCATGACCCAGCTCCACGCCGGCGGAAAATTCGACCAGAACTCCTACAAGGTCTCGGGCGGTCTGCACGGCGTCGGCGTGTCCGTCGTCAACGCCCTATCCGAATGGCTGGATTTGCGCGTCTGGCGCAACGGCAAGGAATACTACATGCGCTTCCGGCACGGTGACGCCGAAGCGCCGCTGAAGGTTGTCGGCGACGCGCCCAAGATCGCCGAGGGCAAGCGCGCCGGTCAGTTCAAGACCGGCACGGAAGTGCGCTTCCTGCCGTCGAAGCAGACCTTCACCAAAACCGAATTCGATTACGGCACGCTCGAACACCGCCTGCGCGAGCTCGCCTTCCTGAACTCCGGCGTGTTCCTCAATCTTTCCGACACGCGTCACGCCGAAACCAAATCCATCGACCTGCATTACCAGGGCGGTATCGAAGCGTTCGTGAAGTATCTCGACCGCACCAAGCAGCCGCTGCACGAGCCGCCGGTGGCCATGGCGGCGGAGCGCGAGAACATCACCGTCGAACTGGCGATGGAGTGGAACGACAGCTATCACGAAAATACGCTGTGCTTCACCAACAACATTCCGCAGCGCGACGGCGGCACCCACCTGGCCGGCTTCCGCGCCGCGTTGACGCGCACCATCAACCACTACGCCAATGAAAAAGGCATGGGGAAGAAGGACAAGATCGCGCTCACCGGCGACGACATGCGCGAAGGCCTGACCTGCGTGCTGTCGGTGAAAGTGCCGGACCCCAAGTTTTCGTCGCAGACCAAGGACAAGCTGGTGTCTTCGGAAGTGCGACCGGTGGTGGAAAGCATCGTTTCCGAGAAACTCGGCGAATGGTTCGAGGAACATCCCTCGGAGGCCCGCAAAATTATCGGCAAGGTCATTGAAGCGGGCCTCGCGCGCGAAGCCGCCCGTAAGGCGCGCGAGCTGACGCGCCGCAAAGGTGCGCTCGACCTCGCGTCATTGCCCGGCAAACTCGCCGACTGCCAGAACCGCGACCCCGCCGCCGCCGAACTGTTCATCGTCGAAGGTGATTCGGCCGGCGGTTCGGCCAAACAGGGCCGTGACCGCGGGTACCAAGCCATTCTTCCGCTGCGCGGCAAAATCCTGAACGTCGAGCGCGCGCGCTTCGACAAGATGCTGGGCTCGGCGGAAATCGGCACGCTGGTGACCGCGCTCGGCACCGGCATCGGCGCCGAGGAATTCAACATCGCCAAGCTGCGCTATCACAAAATCATCATCATGACGGACGCCGACGTCGACGGCAGCCACATCCGCACGCTGCTGCTGACGTTCTTCTACCGTCAGATGCCGCAGATCATCGAGAACGGCCACCTGCTCATCGCCCAGCCGCCGCTCTACAAGGCGAAGAAGGGCCAGTCGGAGGTCTACCTTAAGAACGACAGCGCCATGGAGGATTACCTCATCGGCGCCGGGCTCGCCAACGCGACGCTGGTCACCAGCAGCGGACAGGTGGGCGGCGAAGACCTCAAGCGCTTGGTCTACAAAGCCCGCGACACCAAGAACAGCCTGCAGATGCTGTCGCGCACGCTGCCGTCGCGCATTGTCGAGCAGAGCGCCATCGCCGGCGCCTTCAATCCGGACATCCTGTCCGACGACCAACTGGCCAAGGAAGCCGCCAGCTATGTCGCGCGCCGCCTGGATCATCTGGAAACCGAATACGAAAAAGGCTGGGCCGGCGAATCCGCTCCCGGCGGCGGGCTCAAGTTCGCGCGCACGGTGCGCGGCGTCGCCGAAACCTTCGTGCTGGACAGCCGCACGCTGCACTCCGCCGAAGCGCGTCACCTGGACAGCTTGGCCCCGGAACTCCAGGCCACTTACACCAAGGACGCCGTGCTGAAGTACAAGGACGAGGACATCAAAATCTCCGGCCCGGTCTCGCTGCTGGCGGCCATCATGGCCCATGGCAAGAAGGGCGTGTCGTTGCAGCGCTACAAAGGTCTGGGCGAAATGAACCCCGGCCAGCTCTGGGAAACCACGCTCGATCCCAACGCCCGCACGCTCTTGCAGGTGAAAGTGAATCACGGCGACGAAGCCAACGAAGTGTTCTCGACCCTCATGGGCGATATCGTCGAACACCGCCGCGACTTCATCCAGGACAACGCCCTCGACGTCAAAAACCTAGACGTCTAAGTCCCGTGCCGCCCGCTGAGAAGAAGAGGGCTGAAAAGAAACTTGAACCCTTCAAGGAGCTTTTCAACCGCCCGCTGGTCCTGGACCTAGCGGCGCACATCAAGCGCCGCTGGAAGGACTTCGACGAGAAGGCTTTCATCGCTGCGGCCTTGAAGGATTTCAAAACCCTCGAAATGAAGGCCCGCGCGAATCAGATCGCCACGGCCTTGGGCGCGTATCTGCCGCGCGATGTGCCCCGTGCTTTAAAACTCCTCACGTCCACCTTGCGGCCCTTGGATAAATCCGGCGAGCCTGTGAAAGACCCGGCCAAGGGTCTCGCGGGCATGGTGATCTGGCCCATGGGCGATTACGTCGCGCGTCATGGCGTCGCCCATGTGAATGCGGCGCTGGCGACCTTGCGTGAGCTGACGATCCGCAGCACGGCGGAATTTGCCATCCGTCCGTTCCTCGCGCGCGACCCCAAAAAGACCCTTGCGGTCATGAAAGGCTGGGCCAAGGACAAGAACCGTCACGTGCGCCGCTTGGCCTCGGAAGGTTCGCGCCCGCGTCTGCCTTGGGGCTTGCGGCTGAAGACCTTCGTCACGGACCCCAAACCGATTCTACCAATCCTCGAAACGCTGAAGGACGATCCTTCCGACTATGTACGCCGTTCCGTCGCCAACAGCCTCAACGACATCGCCAAGGATCATCCCGAGGTGGTGGCCAGCATCGCCGCCAAATGGATGAAAGGTGCGTCGAAGGAGCGTAAGCGCCTGGTCCGTCACGCCTGCCGCAGCCTCATCAAATCCGGCCACAAAGGCACGCTGGCGGCCCTGGGTTTCTCGGCCAAGCCCGACGTGGCGCTCAAGGCCTTCACGCTGGATACGCCGACGGTGAAATTCGGAGCCCACGCGGCCTTCACGGTCGAGCTCAGCAGTACGGGGAAGGCAGCGCAGAACATTGTGCTCGATTATGTCGTGCATCATCAGAAGAAGAATGGCGAAACCACACCCAAGGTCTTCAAGTGGAAGACGCTGACCCTGAAGCCCGGGGATACCGTGCGCCTCGACCGCCGCCATGCCCTCAGGGCCATCACCACGCGCAGCTATTATCCGGGCCGTCATCGCGTTGATGTAAAGGTCAACGGTCTGACCCTCGGCGGCGCGGATTTCGATCTGCTTATAAAGCCGCCCAAAAATCCATAAGCGCGACCGCCGTTTCGCGCGGCATGGCGTCGATGAAGAAATGCCCGCTGGGGATGGCGATCCCGCGCAAGTCCGTGCACCACTCGCGCCAGCACGCCTCCACGTCGAAGTAGCGCGCGGGCGCGCCCGTCTCGCCCCACATGGCCAGCGCGGGCACGGTGACTTTCTTTCTGCCGCGGTCGGCGGTATCCATCGCAAGGTCGAGCGTGATGGCGGCGCGGTAATCGCAGCAGCCGGCATGAATCATCTCGGGAGCGCGCCAGCAGCGGCGGTACTCGGCCATCTGGTCGGCGTCGAACTGCGACGCGCCCAAAGATCCCAAGAGTGTTTCGAAAAAGAAATCCGGATTGGCGCCGATCAATGTTTCCGGAAACGGTTCGGGGCGGCAGAGGAAGTACCACATCCAATAACCCCGCGCGATTTCGCGGTTGGGCGCGGTGTAGGTCGTGTAGGTCGGCGCGATGTCCAGCACCGCCATGGAGCGCACCGCCTCGGGATGATCGAGCGCCATGCGGTGCGACACCCGCGCGCCGCGGTCATGTCCGGCCACGTGGAACGTGTCGAAACCCAGCGCCTTCATCACCGCCACCTGATCGGCGGCCATGGCGCGGAAGGTGTAGTTGGAATAATCGGGCAGCCCGCGCGGTTTCGAGGAATCGCCGTAGCCGCGCAAATCGGCGCAGACCACAGTGTACTTTTCCGCGATCAGCGGCGCGGTCCGCGCCCACATGGAAAGGTTCTGCGGATAGCCGTGCAGCAGCAGCACCGGCGGCCCGCTTCCTCCCACAACGCAATTGATGGTGATGTCGCCGGTCTGGATTTTGTGACGTTCAAACCCGGCGAACATCGGAATTATTCCTGCGGCACGACCAGCTGCATGCGGTCGTCGCCTTCGCCGAGCGCCGCCACGGTGCGATGATGGTCTTCCCAGGTGTCGGCGAATTCCATCGCGGCCTGGGTCAGCACCTGCGCCAGGGTCATGTTCATGTTCTTGGCCAGGGCCTTCAGGCGGCGTTCCAGGTCCGGCGTTACAGTGACGCGCAAACCTTCCGGAGCGGCTTTCTTCACCGTCTTGGCGGCGGGCTTTTTAACGGTTTTGGCTCCGGCTTTTTTAATCACCTTCTTCCCGCGCGCTTTGGTTGCCGGTTTCTTCACGGGCTTTTTCTTTTTCGCCATCGGAGTTTCCTTCATTTACAGGTGCCGCATTCCAAAGTTCGCCTGATCGAGCCTCAGGCACTGGGGCGAACTTTGGAATGAAAGCGGCACCAAATTAATAAATGCTGGTGTGGTTTGGAATTTGAAGTTCCCTACCCAGTCTTGCAAAAAGCACCTCGGGAACTTCAAATTCCCCACACCAGCCCTTAAAGCGCCGTATTTAAATTGCATAACGCAGCATACGGGGCTCTGCAATTTCATGCTACATCACCGCCATGGCTAAAGCGAAACGGCGCAAGCTGGACGACGACACGCCTGAGGACGACGCGCCCGCGCAAGGCGCGGGGCGCAAACCAAAGGCGTCGGCGAAAGGCGGAGAGGGCGGCAACGGCCTGGGCGGTATCCGCCTGCCGCGTCTGGTGTCCAATCTGCTGGCGGCGCTGGTCTGGGCTGTTCTGGCGGGCGGCGTGGTCGTCGGCTTTTTTGCCCTCGACCTGCCCGCCGTCGATGAAGCCACCCTGACCCGCCGTCCCAATATCAAGATTATCGACGCCGGCGGCTGGGAAGTCGCCAACTTCGGCGACATCTACGGCGCGTCCATCGACCTCAAAGCCTTGCCCGCCCATGTGCCGGCCGCGGTTATCGCGGTGGAAGACCGGCGCTTCTACAAGCACCACGGCGTCGATCTTCGGGCCTTGGCGCGCGCGGTCGTCACCAACATCAAAGCCGGGGCCCGCGTTCAGGGCGGCTCGACCATCACCCAACAGGCGGCCAAGAACCTGTTCCTGACGCCGGATCGCACCTTCTCGCGCAAAATCCGCGAGGCGCTCCTGGCCTTCAAGCTCGAACGCACGTTCACCAAGGACCAGATCCTGACGCTCTATATGAACCGCGTCTATTTCGGCGGCGGCGTCTACGGTTTCGAGGCCGCGTCGGAACGCTATTTCAACCGCCCCGCCAAGGATCTGACGATCTTCCAGGCGGCGGTGCTGGCGGGCCTGTTGAAAGCGCCGACCCATTATAACCCGGTGCGCGAACCGGAGCGCGCCAAGGACCGCGCCGAAATCGTGCTCGCCACCATGGTCGAGACCGGCGCGCTCACGCCCGCGCAATCCAAAGCCGCGCTGAAATCCGCCGACAAGGCGCTGAAGGCCGTGCCCAATCCCACCGCCCGGGCCCGCTACTTCGCCGACTGGGTGGTCTCGCAGGTGGAATCCTACGTCGGCACCATCGACCGCGATCTGGTGGTGCAAACCACGCTGGATGGCCGCCTCCAGGCCCAGGCCGAAACCATCCTCGCTAAGCGCCTTTCGGAACAGGGCGCGAAGCTGAACGTCGAACAAGGCGCGATCGTCGTCCTCGGCCCGGACGGCGCCGTGCGCGCCATGGTCGGCGGCAAGGATTACGCCGACAGCCAGTTCAATCGCGCCACGCAAGCCATGCGCCAGCCGGGCTCCGCCTTTAAGCCCTTTGTCTATCTCGCCGGTCTCGAAGGGGGTTATCACCCCGACGACATGGTGACCGACGCGCCCATCAAGATCGGCAAGTGGAAGCCGCAGAACTTCTCCGGCACCTATGAAGGGCCGGTGACCTATGAGTACGCCCTGGCCAAGTCCATCAACACGGTGGCGGTGCGCGTCGCGCAGCACGTAGGCGCGAAAGCCGTGGTGGCCGTGGCCCACCGCATGGGCATCACCGAAAGCCTGAAACCGGAACTGTCCCTGGCGCTGGGTTCGGCGGAAGTCACACTTCTGGAACTGGCCGGGGCTTATGCGCCCTTCGCCAACGGCGGTCAGGCGGTCATGCCCTTTGCCATCGTCTCTATCCGCGAACGCGACGGCCCGCAGCTTTACGTCCGCGAAGGCGGCGGCCTCGGCCAGGTCATCGACCCCGTCAATCTCGCCACCATGAACGCCATGATGTCCCAGGTGCTGATCCACGGCACCGGCACGGCGGCGGCTTTTGGCTATCCGGCGGCCGGCAAAACCGGCACCAGCTCCGATTATCGCGACGCCTGGTTCATGGGTTTCACGTCCGACTTCGTGACCGGCGTTTGGGTCGGAAACGACGACGGCGCCAACATGAAATCCGTCACCGGCGGTGGTTTGCCGGCGCATATTTGGCGCGACGTGATGACCGCGGCGCACGTTGGTCACGCGCCGCGCTACCTCCCGGGCCTCGAACCCAAAGCGCAACCGGACCTCCTCAGCCGCTTCTGGGATGCCCTCACCAGCGGGCCTTCCGACACCCCCTCCGACCGCTAGCCCGCGTCGAAAACGCCACATTTGGACGCTGCTGATTCGCCGCCGGTGCCATTTTTGGGTTGGTGCGGCTGCACATACAACTACCTTTGATTGAAAAAAGCGCAGTTTTTTTGAAATATAATTACGTATTTTCCTGAATACCTCGATTTCGAGGGTTCTATTCCCACAATTTTAATGTGGATGAGTAAGAAACTGAAATTTCACCTGAAATTACCACCCCTAGGGGTTTGTCACACAGGCCCTGCCTAAGGATTGAACATGTGAAAGTGCGATCATGAGTCATTAGGCCTAAACTTCGCAATAATCGAACTCCTGTGGCGCATATTCCCGAAATTTTATTTTTGTTGCCCCTAAGACCCCCCCTTACCCAATAATCCGCCCGCCATAAGGGCCGCCTGCGGAGACGACGGCCCACCACGGGGCGGAGGATATCGCCCATGTCCGGGAAATGAACTTTTCTCGGTCATATAAAAACCGGACGGAACGGCAAGCATCCGGGCATCGAGCACAGGGAACACTCTATTAACCCAGGCGTTGTCAGCTTGGTGTTGGGTGGCGCTGCGTCTGATGTGAGTTATGGCCAAGGAAACGAGGATATGACTTTGATCGGCTCAACTATCCTGCTCCGTATCGCCCGCTTTGCACGTATGAGCGCGCTACGAACGATTCAGAGATCCCGGATTCCTGGATTCTCATTCAAGTTTGTGGCGCCTTTGGCAGGCGCCTTTCTCATGATCGCCCAGGTCGCGCCGGCCAAGGCGTTCGACATGAGCACCGTCGCGATCCCCGACGATATGCGCATCGATTACTCCAGCATCGTTGTCTCCAAGGACGAACTGGTGTGCTTGGCGCTGAACGACTATTGGGAAGCGCGCAGCGAAACCATGGCGGGCCGCATTGCCGTGGCGCGCGTCGTGTTGAACCGCGCGATGGATTCACGCTTCCCGAGCAACATCTGCGACGTCGTCAAGCAGACCAAGGTTTCCGGCCCTTCGAATCGCTGCCAGTTCTCCTGGTACTGCGACGCCAAGGGCGACGTGCCTTACGAGGCCGACCAGTGGCGCACATCGCTGAAGATCGCGACCGCGGTCCTGCAGGTGGACTCGTCGATTCCCGATCCTACCGGCGGCGCGCTTTGGTACCACGCCGACTTCACGCGTCCCTCCTGGGCGCTGCAGTACGAAACCACCACCATCATCGGCACGCACGTGTTCTACCGCGAGCCCGATACCCAGCGCGGCAAGCTCGCCGGTAAGGTCACGGTGGTGCGCAAGCCGTTCATCTATCGCATGAATGCATTCGCCGAATACGTGGCGCAGAAGAACGCGCGCAAGACCTACGCGTCTGCGAGCGGCACGTCTTCACCCGTAGCGGTGCAAAGCGGTCCCGCCCCGACGCAGCCACTGGCGCGCTAACGTCCAGTTTACGGCGGCTTTTTCCTCTTCCAGGATTCTCATAACCGTGCGCCAAAACGCACGGCTATGATCCATATGCTTGAGGTGCGCGACTTCGTGAGCGGCCACATAGGTCAGCACGTCCTCCGGCGCGAAAATCAACCGCCATGAAAACGACAGCTTGCCCTTGGTGCTGCAGCTTCCCCAGCGCGAAACCGTATCGCGCACGCCGACCTGCGCGACTTTGACATCAATGCGTGCGGCCATGGCGTAGACCCGTGCCGTCAGCGCGGTGCGCGCTTCGCTCTTCAGCCAGTCGCGCACGCGCCGCGCCCCATGTTCGGCGCGCCCCGCCACGATGATTTGCCCGTCCTCACGCCACACCCCGCCGCGCGCCTCCGGGCGCAGGCGGATGACGTGATCGATTCCGACATAGGGAATAACCGCGCCGTCGGAAAAAGAAACACGGGACGGCAGCGCGTCCAGATGCTTTGCGATCCAATCGGCACGGCTCGCGACAAAGGCTGCCACGGTCCGTTGCGGCGCGCGCCTGGGATAAACCAGGACTACGCAACTGCGTGACGGATCGACCCGCACCGAAATGCGGCGCGCACGTTGGTTGATTTCCACCACCACCCGTGCCGCCAGTATAGGATCAAGCGCCCCACGAAGGGGCGTATCCGCCAGCAACACGGTGTCGCGTGCGTTGAGCAGGTTCATAGGAGTACGTGTTCCTCCAACGGCCCGGCGTCCCGTTCCGAGATGCAGCGGTCCTGGAAGGATATGCCCGCGCGATGCACGCTCTCGGGGTCGCCGCTCACCAACGGGTGCCATGCGGGCAAATCCTTGCCGTCGCGCACAAGGCGGTAGGCACAGGTGTCCGGCAGCCAATCAATCGTGTTCACGTTCTCGGGCGTCAGCACCACGCAATCCGGGACCAGCGTTTTGCGGCGCGGATAGTTGCCGCACCGACAGGTATGCGTATCCAGCAGACGGCAGGCTACATTGGTGAATTTCACCGCCCCGGAAACCTGGCGGATTTTATGCAGACAACATTTGCCGCAGCCGTCGCACAGGCTTTCCCACTCGGTTTTGCTCATGCGGGCGAGGGGTTTCTCGCGCCAGAAAGGTGTGCTGGATTTTTCCGGCCCGCTCACGGCAACTGCCGCAGCCGCGCCGCGATGTCCTCGGGGGCGGCGTCTTTCTGAAAGTGCGCGAGATACTTTGCGTCGCGGTCCATCAGGTAAATATACCCCGAATGATTCACGGCGTAATCGCCCGTGTCTTTGCCCTCGGCATCGCGGATCGGCACCTTGGCCGAGAACACGCGGTAGCTCTGCTCGGCGCCCTTCACCTGCTCCGGCGTGCCGGTCAGCGCCACGAAACGCGGATCGAAGCTCGCCATATAGGCCTTCAAGGCGTCGGCGTTGTCGCGCTCCGGATCCAGGGTGATGAACACCGGCTGCACCTTGCTGGCGGCGGGCCCGGCGGCTTCCAGGGCTTGCGTCATGATCTGCAGGGTGAGGGGGCAGATGTCGGGGCAGTGGGTAAAGCCAAAGAAGATCAGGCTATAGCGGCCTTTAAGATTCACGTCGGTGAAGATATCGCCGCGCACGTCGGTGAGCGTGAAAGGCCCGCCTATGGCCACGGTCCCCGTCGCACCTGTGCTCGGCTGCTGCGACCGCATGCCGGGCAGGTACAGCGTCAGGACCAGAACCATGGCGGCCATGATCCCGACGGCAACGGCAATGCGCTTACCCATCGCCAGCGCCCCTAGTCGAGCGCGCTGAGGCGTTTGGTGATGTCGGCGCGGAAAGGCCAGTCGGCGGGCGCGGCGCTTTGCGCTTTTTCCCAGAAGCCGCGCGCGGCGGCTTTGTCACCGGCCTTAGCCCGCACCAGCCCCGAGACGTACAGCGCGTCGGGCTCGTTGGCGTCGATCTTCAGGATGTCCGCAGCGACGTCGCCCAGGGCCTTGGGATAAGGCGCCAGCGCGTCGGGGTTCACCGTCGTCATGATCGAAGCCATGAGCTGGCGGCGCGGCTCTACATCTTTTGGTTTCAGGGCGATGGCCTTGTCGTAGGCCTTCTGCGCGTCCGGATATTTCTTCAGAACCGTGTAGGAGCGGCCCAGCATCATCCAGCCCTGGTAGTCCTCAGGATTTG
>JAIEMI010000337.1 GCA_019752235.1 Rhodospirillaceae bacterium | reverse complement strand
GGCCCGCACACGGCCTACACGGTGGAAAGCGTCGACGACGCGGAACGCCACCTCGAATCCCTGAACGTCCCGTTCCAGCGCCTCGGCCCCGTCATCGTCGTGGTCGATCCGGGCGGAAACACCGTCGAGCTGCGCGAAGGCGGCCACGCCACGCCGCCACGCCCGGCGGCCGTCGCCTTGGATTGATGATTGAGCGGCCAGTCCGCGTTTCAGACGCATAACCGATGCCGAACGCCTGCACTACCGCGCCCCGCTACATATGCAGAACGAACTTGACCAAGAATTGGTGCGCACTGAAGCCATTAGCGCGCCATTGGTAGTCATATCCGCCATCGATGGACCAAGCGTCATTGGTGGCAAGGGTGATGCCGCCTCCGACAACGTACGTATCCCGATCCGGTCTAAGACCGACCACCGTGAAGGCCGGGCCGCCGCTTGTGAACGTGGCGGTGTTCTGCATGGTGTCGCCGCCGAAGCTGTGCAGCCACTTGGCGTGAAGCTGCGGGCGGAACGTATGCTGGTCGGAGAGCGCCATATTGCGGCTGATCTTGGCGCCAAGGCCCGATTGCGTAAAATCATAATTCTGCGCAGCGACCCGTAAATTGAGGGCCGGATCGCCCGTTTCGGTGTAACCCGCCGTATGTATCCTTGTGTATTGCAGCGAGGCGGTCGGGGTAATCGTGGTCCGGCCGTCACCGACATAGAAGCGGTAGCCGGTCGTCCCGAAAGCCGTGTACTGGTGGCCGCTGTAGTCGGCCTCCATCGTGCTATTGACGCCGGTAAAGACGACGCGGCGGGATCCTTCATAATCATCCAGACCCGCGACGAGGGCAACATTGGCGAACCACGGCCCCGGCGCATAGGCCAAGTACGCCGTCGCTTGGTAGGAATTAATGCGGCTGTGGCCATCGGTGGTGTCGGTGTCGAGCTTGGAACGGGCGTAGCGCACGCCCACGCCGGCGCGTGTCGCATCGCTCAGTGACCGGTCGTAGGCCACCATCACGCCTTTGATATCGGAGTCGTATCCCTCAAAACCGCCAACGCTTTTCTGTTGGCCGAAAGAGCCAATACCGGAGATCCAGACTTGCGCCTCTTGGCGGTTCGCATGGCAGGTATCGTCGCGGTCGGGCTTCTTACGATTTAAGAACTGGTCGTCCGTCGTACAGAGGTTTTGCGCCTGTTCAAGATGAGAGGCCCAGGCCTCCTGAAGCTTCTGCGTTGCAAGATAGCTGACCTGCGGCGCCGAGATGTTTGTGGTGCCCGGCCCGAGCTGCGCAAGCGCGTTCGCGACGGCCGAGGCTGTGGGCAAAACGCTTATGGCGGTTAAGACCCCGCCGGTTGTCGGGGTCACCGCCATCGCATCAATGACCGGCGCTATCACAACGGGGATCACCGGATTAACCGGAGGAGTCGCGCCCGGCGCCGTGGGATTGACCACGGGCGTCACCACGTCCACCAGCGGAATCTGTGTGGTGGTGATCACCACCCGGCCGTTGGCTGTAGGCGCCGCCGCAAAGAGATATCGTGCGCTATTATCGGTCGCGATCACCGTGCTGCCGTTTGTGCCGCTGGTCGCGTCGACGATGTTGAAGCTCGTGCCGTTGGTGATGGGCCCGGTCACGGTGACGTTGATCTGCAGGGCATTACCGATGGTCGCTGAGCCAACGGGTACAATCTTGCCGTACAAGGACGGGCTGAAGATGGTGGTATTGATGACGCCCGCCACGGGACTCGCGAAGGCACCCGCGACATTCAGGGTGTTAGTTCCAAGCGTGTAGGTCGCCGCCTTCACCTGCCCAGTGATCAACGCATTGCCGCCGACAACGTTGATCGCCTTCAGTCCGCTGGCGGCACCAACCGCGCCGTCGAAAATGCTGTTACTGTTGAGCGTTAGCGTGCCGGTATTCGCACCGGCGGAGTTTGTGATGGCGGCCCGGACAGTCTGGCCTGCAGCGATTGAAATAAATCCATCGCCTGCGAAATCCATCGTCGAGCCGGTATTGCTGACGAAACCACCATTGAAATTCACCGTTCCCGCGCCAGACACCGAGAAGGTGGTCGCGAACACGGGTCCGCCAAAAGTAACGGTGCTGGCGTTGGCCCCGGCCGCGATGTTGAGAAAAGTGGATCCCGTGGCGCCGACAAAGCCGGTCACCATCGAGTTGCCCGCAAACACGATATTGGCTGTATTGGCCGCGGTCGTCGTGATCGCTCCACCCGCGTCGTTGCTGGTGTTAATGTTCTGGGCGCCGATACTCAGTGTGCCCGGGCCCTGGGTATCTACGCCGCTCACCACGCCGACGGCGCTGACGACACCAGGCAATACGACAATTTCGCGGGCGCTCGCGAAGGGGGAGAGGGCCGCCATGGCGGTGCCGAAGGCGGGAACGAGTAGAAGTTTTTTCACGGAGGGCGCCCCTTCAGGGTCAACGCAGTCACCACGCCCCACGCGGGGCACCAGTGCGGATGCACATGATGGATGACTTGCAGGGGTATAACGGTGGCCACAACCAAAAGTTCGGTAAAATCGAACTCCCCCCAGAAAGAATAGGGGGTGGTTGCTGTAACGGCCCTTAACCCATGTTCATGTGCGAATCCCTGCACGCTCCCTGCGCTTTAGGAAACCCCGGCACGTCATTGAACGGTACACGAATGGCGCCAATGCATATTTCGAATCGCGTTTTCCAAAAATAAGGCACGCACCATCAGCGGCTTATTGGAAAAACGTCACTCCCACTCAATCGTCCCTGGCGGTTTGCTGGTCACATCATAGGTCACGCGGTTGACGCCCTTCACCTCGTTGATGATGCGGTTCGCCACGCGGCCCAGGAAATTCATGTCGTAGGGGTAGAAGTCGGCGGTCATGCCGTCGGTTGAGGTGACGGCGCGCAAGGCCACGGCGTAGTCGTAGGTGCGGCCGTCGCCCATGACGCCGACGGTGCGCACGGGCAGCAGCACGGCGAAGGCCTGCCAGATGGCGTCGTAGAGGCCGGCGTTGCGGATTTCCTCGAGATAGATGGCGTCGGTCTTGCGCAGGATGTCCAGGCGCTCGCGCGTGATCTCCTGCCCCGGGATTCGTATGGCGAGGCCCGGGCCCGGGAACGGGTGACGGCCGACCATTTCCTCCGGCAGGCCCAGCTCGCGCCCCAGTTCGCGGACTTCGTCCTTGAACAGTTCGCGCAAGGGTTCCACCAGCTTCATGTTCATGCGCGCCGGCAAGCCGCCGACGTTGTGGTGGGACTTTATGGTGACGCTGGGGCCGCCGTGAAAAGACACGGACTCGATGACGTCCGGGTACAGCGTGCCTTGGGCGAGGAAATCAGCGCCGCCGATTTTCCTGGCTTCTTCCTCGAAGACGTCGATGAAGGTCGCGCCGATGGTTTTGCGTTTCTTCTCCGGGTCGGTTTCGCCGGCCAGCTTGCCGAGGAACAAATCGGAGGCATCGCGCGCCACCAGCTTGACGTTGAAGCGGTCGCGGAAAACTTTCACCACCTGTTCCGTCTCGCCGGCGCGCATGAGGCCGTGATCCACCAGTACGCAGGTGAGTTGATTGCCGATGGCTTCATGCAGCAGCGCCGCGACCACGGAGGAATCGACCCCACCCGACAGGCCGCAGATGACGCGTCCGGACCCAACCTGTTTCTTGACGGCGGCGATGGCCTGGGCGCGGAAAGCCCCCATGGTCCAATCGCCTTTGCAGCCGCAGATGTTCAGCACAAAGTGTTTGTATAATTCCTTGCCGTGCGGCGTGTGCACCACCTCGGGGTGGAACTGCACGCCGTAGAAGCGGCGCGCATCATCGGCGATGGCGGCGAAGGGCGCGCCTTCGCTGATGCCGGCGACCTTGAAGCCCGACGGCAGGCTTGTCACGCGGTCGCCGTGGCTCATCCACACCTGTTCGCGCGCGCCGACGTTCCACAGACCGTCGAACAGGGCGCAGTTTTTCTCGACGGCGATGAACGCCTTGCCGAATTCGCGGTGGTCGGAGCTTTCGACCTTGCCGCCCAATTGCGCCACCATGGTCTGCTGGCCGTAGCAGATACCCAACACCGGCAAGCCCATGGTGAAGACCGCGTCGGGCGCTTTCGGTGTGTCGATATCCAGCACCGACGCAGGCCCGCCCGAAAGGATGATGCCCTTTGGCGCGAAGCTTTTGATGCCGGCTTCCGTCACCTTGTTGAACGGTTGGATTTCGCAGTAGACGCCGATCTCGCGGACGCGGCGCGCGATGAGCTGGGTGACTTGCGAACCGAAATCGATGATGAGAATGCGATCAGCCATAGATGTCCTCTAAGCGGTACGTTCCATCACCGCCACGAAGAAACCATCGGTGCCGGTGCGGTGGGGTGTGAGAGTCAGGAAGTTATCCGAGGTGGGGCACGGCGCGGACAACACGCTGCTCCACACGTCCGTGATGGGAAGAACTTTGAAATCGGCGTTGCGCGCCAGGAAGGCTTCGACGCGCTCGGTATTTTCCTCGGGCAGCAGCGAGCACGTGGCGTAGATCAGCCGCCCGCCCAGCTTCACCAGCGGCGCGCCCTGGTCCAGCACACTGTCTTGCGTGGCGCGCAGGTTATCAAGGTTCTCGGGCTTCAAATGCCAGCGCGCATCGGGATTGCGGCGCCAGGCGCCGGTGCCGGAGCACGGTGCGTCCACCAGCACACGGTCGTAGGTGCCGGCCTGGCGCTTCATCCATTTGTCGTTGTCTTCCAGCACCCGCAGCGTGGCGTTGTGCACGCCGGCGCGGCGCAGGCGCAGCTTGGAGCGCTCCAGGCGGCCCACGGACACATCACAGGCCGTGACATGGCCTTTGTTCTGCATGACGGCGGCGATGGCCAGCGTCTTGCCGCCCGCGCCCGCGCAGAGATCCATGACCTTGAAGCCGGGCTTCGCGTCCACCAACTGCGCGCACAGCTGCGAGGCTTCGTCCTGCACTTCGAACAGACCGTCGCGGAAACCGGCGTGATCGCCGAGGCTGATGCGCGCCGGCAGGCGCACGCCGAGGGGTGAATGCGCCGTGAGGGACGGCGCGCGGTCTTCGTCCTTCAGCAGGGCGACAACCTGCTCGCGCGTGGCCTTCAGCGTGTTGACGCGCAGGTCCAGCGGCGCTTCGGCATCAAGTGCGGCGATCTCGGCGTCGGCGGCCGCGCCAAAGGCGGCGTCGAATTTCACCAGCAGCCACCAGGGGCATTCCAGCTTCACTTCGCGCGGCATGGCGCTGTCGTCGCGCGGACCAACCTTATCCACCATGCGCTTTTCGAACGCCGCCAAGGGGGAAGGTCCGAACTTCGCGCCCGAATATAAACCGGCCACGGCGTCGGTCGACTTGCCTTCGCCGCGGATGAGATTGGCGGCGATGAACAAACGGCCCGAGGGGTGATCCGCGCCCAGGGACCAGGCCAAGCGCGCGCGGTGGCGCAAGACGCGCCACACCATGTCCGACACCATGCGGCGGTCGCCGCTGCCGATGAACCGGCGATTGCGGAAATAGTTTGAAATCACACCGTCGGCGGCGCGGTCCGTGGCGAGGACTTCATCAAGAACTTCAATGGCGGATTGGAGGCGGGCTGCGGGCGTCATGATGTGGCGCCCGCATAATCGGGCTTATAGTCAGGAGTTGTTGAGACGATAGTTGGGCGGTTCACGCGTGACCATAACATCGTGGACATGACTTTCGCGAATCCCGGAGCCGGTGATACGGCGGAATTTGCAGTTCTTCTGCATCTCGGCAATGGTGCCGTTGCCGGTGTACCCCATGGCGGCCTTCAGGCCGCCGATCAACTGGTGCATGACGGCGTTGGCGGGGCCCTTGTACGGTACGCGGCCTTCGACGCCTTCCGGCACCAGCTTCATGTTGTCGCGCACTTCTTCCTGGAAGTAGCGGTCGGCGGAGCCGCGCGCCATGGCGCCCAGGGAGCCCATGCCGCGATAGTCTTTATATGTACGGCCCTGGTAGAGGATGACTTCGCCGGGGCTTTCTTCCGTGCCCGCCAACAGAGAGCCGATCATGCAGCAATCGGCCCCCGCAGCAATCGCCTTGGCGATGTCGCCGGAGGCCTTGATGCCGCCGTCGGCGATGACCGGTACGCCGGTGCGGCGCGCGATCTCGGCAACTTCCATCACGGCCGTGAGTTGCGGCACGCCGACACCCGCGACAATGCGCGTGGTGCAGATGGAGCCGGGACCGATGCCGACCTTCACCGCGTCGGCGCCCGCGTCGACGAGGGCCTGGGCGGCCTCCGGCGTGGCGATGTTGCCGGCGATGACTTGCGTATAGTTGGAGTGGCGCTTGATGCGCGCGACGGCTTCGATCACCCCTGCCGAATGGCCGTGGGCGGTATCGACCACCAGCACGTCGACGCCGGCGTCCAGCAGCGCTTCCGCGCGCCGGTAACCTTCGTCGCCAACGCCGGTGGCTGCGGCGACACGCAGGCGGCCCTGTTCGTCCTTGCAGGCCAGCGGGTAAGTTTGGGCCTTCTCGATATCCTTCACCGTCACCAGGCCGACGCAGCGGTAGGACTTGTCGATCACCAGCAGCTTTTCGATGCGGTGCTGATGCAACAGCTTCACGGCCTGTTCGCGTTCGACGTTCTCGGGCACCGTGATCAGCTTGTCCTTGGTCATCAGCTCGGAGACAGGCTGGTTGGGATTGGTGGCGAAACGCATGTCGCGGTTGGTGAGCATGCCCACCAGTTTGCCGCTGCCGCGCTCGACGACCGGGAAGCCGGAGATGCGGTGCTGCTCGCGCAGCGCCTTGGCGTCGGCCAACGTCTGGTCGGGGAAGATCGTGACGGGGTTCACGACCATGCCGGATTCGTAGCGCTTCACCTTGCGCACTTCCTGGGCCTGGGCTTCGACGCTGAAATTCTTGTGGATGACGCCGATGCCGCCGGCCTGGGCCATGGCGATGGCCAGCCCGCTTTCGGTGACGGTATCCATGGCCGCCGAGATCAACGGAATATTGAGCGTGATGGTTTTGGTGAGGCGGGTCGCGGTGTTCGCGTTGGCGGGAAGGACCGAGGAGGCCGCGGGCACAAGGAGGACGTCATCAAACGTCAGTGCTTCGGCAATCTCCATGCGACCTCCGGGCTTGGCCGTTAAACGGGACCGTTAGATACGTGGGCCGTTAGCGAACTTGGCCGGCTAAAAAAGGTGGCGGGTTATGACACGCTTTAAATGGAGTGGCAAGGCCCGCACGCAAGCGGCGCGCAAGGCCGAAAACACGCGGTTTTAGCCCTTAAAACCAAGGCCGATCACATAAACCTCCGCCGACTCCTTGCGGCTGGCGGGGGGCTTGGCGTGTTTGACGGTGCGGCAGCGCGCCTTGATCTGTTTCAGCAGCTCGCCTTCGGTGCCGCCCTGGAAAACCTTGCAGATGAACGCGCCGCCGGGGGCCAGCACTTCCTCGGCGAAGGCCCAGGCGGTTTCGGCCAGGGCCATGATGCGGATGTGGTCGGTGGGGCCGTGGCCCGTGGCCGGCGCGGCCATGTCCGACAGCACCACGTCGGCCTTGCCGCCCAACGCATCCTTCAGTTTGTCGGGCGCGGCGTTGTCCATGAAGTCGAGCACGATGCAAGTGGCGTTGGGGACCGGCGTCCATTCGTTGATGTCGAGGCCGGCCACCACGCCGCCGCCGGTTTGGCCCGCCTTCACACGCTCCACCGCGATCTGCGTCCAGCCGCCGGGCGCGGCGCCGAGGTCGATGACCTTCTTGCCGCGCGCGAGCACATGGAACTTGTCGTCCAATTCAATCAGCTTGAAAGCGGCGCGGCTGCGGTAACCGGCGGCTTTCGCTTTGGCGACATAAGGATCATTGAGCTGGCGCTGCAGCCAGCGTTGCGAGCCGATCTTGCGGCCGCGCATGGTTTTGACACGCACATGAAGGCCGCGGCCGCCGCCGGGCGCGTCGTCACTGCCTCTGCCGTGACTCATAACGGAGAGAGCGGCGGATGCGCCGGTGTAGAATGCATGCGTCCCGGCTCGACGCGCAGAACGGAGGGGTGAATGAGATCCATCAGCAAACCTTCGCGCAAGCCCCGGTCGGCAACCTTGAGACGCCCTACGGGCCACATGCGGCAGATGGCTTCGAGAATAGCACATCCGGCCAGCATAAGATCGGCGCGCTGCCACCCGATGCAAGGTTCCGACGCGCGCTGTTGGAGGCTCATTTTGCACAGGCCGGCGGTGGTGGCGTGCAGCGCGTCGAAGTCGAGCATCAGGCCATCGACGGCGGCGCGGTCGTAGCGGTCGAGGCCGAGATGCAGGCCGCCCAACGTCGTGACGGTGCCCGACGTGCCGATCATCTGCGTGACGCCGGCGGCGACTTTGTCCTTGATGCCGTGGGCAGCATCGAAGGGCTCCAACAATTTTTGCACGCGTTCGGACACCGCCTGATAGGTGCGCCCGCAAAGATCGCCGCCGCCGCAATCCTCGGCCACGGTGACCACACCCATGGGCATGGAGATGCAGCCTTGCACCGCGAGGCTGCGATCCTCGGCGATGCGCACGAACAGCACTTCGGTGGACCCGCCGCCGATGTCGAAGATCAGCGCGTAAGGCATGCTGAAGTCCAGCAGCGCGGCGCAGCCCTTCAACGCCAGCGTGGCTTCTTCATGGGCGGAAATGATTTCCAGCGAGAGACCCGTCTCGCGCGTGACGCGGTCGAGAAATTCCGCGCAGTTGACGGCGCGGCGGCAGGCTTCCGTCGCCACCTGGCGCGAGGCGCTCACACGCCGCCGCTCCATTTTGTCGGCGCAGCATTTGAGCGCGTCGATGGTGCGGTCCATGGCGTCGGTGGACAGACGGCCCGAGCCGCTGACGCCTTCCCCTAAACGCGTGATGCGCGAGAAGGAATCGATGACGCGGAATTCGGTACGCGCGGCCTCGCCGCGATGACCTTCATTGGGACGCGCCACCAGCATGCGGCAGTTGTTGGTGCCGAGATCGATGGCGGCAAAGGTCTGATGATGACCGTTGGCCGCAGCCGGAATGGACGCTGCGGAAGTAGGGCCGTCGGATCCATGCGGACCCGCGGCGGTCGGCGAATGCGCGCCGGACCGGTCGTCGGCCATCGTACTGCCCTTCCACCAGCGGCGCGACGCGCCCCTCGCGCGCCAAGCAACCGCCAGCCCCACATCTCTATTAAACCATTGGGATCATGCTATCGGCTTCTTTTTCGCCGGAAAAGGGTCTTAGACCCACAAGCATAGAGGTGGCATATGGGTGGAAGGGCGAAAAACCTTGAATCCGGCGCCGGTTTGGGACATGTATCCCGCCCTTCCACGGCCCAGCGCCGTCTCTTATATTAAGAGCGACACCTCTTGCTGGGGGATCGTCTAACGGTAGGACCGCGGACTCTGACTCCGCTAGTCTAGGTTCGAATCCTAGTCCCCCAGCCAACCACCCCACTTTCTCCCCGCACTCGCGGTGTGCCCACCGAAACGGCGCGTTTTGCGGCGGTTTCTGCCTATGGCTGAGATCGGATTATTCTCCCGGTGCCGATATAACGGACTTCCGTTAATTGGCCCCGGTTTTTCTCCGGAGAGGATTTTGGCACTCGCGAAGTCGACGACCAAAGGTCTGAAAAATCCAAAACCAGCCACTGGATGTTGCTTTGCAACGCACAGCTACTTATGCGGGCCGAAGACGCTGCTCCATGACAGAAACGCAGGCTTTTAGGTTGACGAGGTGCGCGCTCAGATTCACTTTCTTTCCGAAAGCGTGATGTTCAAATCTTGCCGCGGGGATTGGCATCTGCACCGAGTAGCGCATAGCTTCCAGAGTCAGGCGCTCGTGCGCTTTGAGCGCCCCTGGAATTTCCAAAATCGGAGAATTGGGACCGAATGGACATGTGTTGCTCACAGCAATCCCCAAAGTTGAACCCGCATGCTGCTGTCCAGTCCCTTTGATGTTCGCAGTCAATGATCCGGCGGTTTTGGCGCGCGGCGAGTCAAGATCAAATCATGAAGAACCCCCGCGGAGAGCATCTTCGCGGGGGTTCTTTATGAGCTTGTAGCTTTGGTAACGCTTAGAACTTGATGGCCGCTTCCAGGCCGTAGCTGCGACGCGAGCCCGGCGAGATGAAGGAGCCGCCGAACTCGGCCGCCGGAATGACTTCCTCGAGATACTTCTCGTCGAGGACGTTGTTGGCGAAGAAGGTGATACGCCAGTTGTCCTTTTCAAGGCCAATGCGAGTATCCAGAACATCGTAGGTGCTGCGGCGCGCGAGGTCGTAGTGAGCCGTGCCCAAAGCCGCCGGCAAACCTACGAGCGGCACGAGTGCAGTGAACACCGTGGGCCGGTCCTGATTCTGCACGGTGTGGAACCACGTGGGGCCGACCATCCGCCAATCCATGCGGAACGCGAGCAGCATGTCCTCGGTGATGGGATGCGTGACCTGCGTGCCGAGGTTGATGGTGTAATCGGACGTGTAGGGCGACTTGTTACCAACCGTGTCCGCGCGCGAGGTATTTTTCTTGATCTCGCTGCCGGTGATGTTGGCCCCGCCGAAGACCGAGAAGTTGTCCGTGATCTTGGCGTTGACGTTGGCTTCCAGGCCGTAGAGGTCGACCTTGTCAATGTTGGAGACGACACGCAGCAAGCCGAAGCTGCCGACCAGGAATTCAAAGAACTGCATGTCGTTGACGCGGGTGTAATAGCCCGCCAGTTCGTAGGTGATGCGATCGTCGAAGACCGAACCCTTCACGCCCGTTTCAAAGGCGCTGGATTTTTCTTTGCGGAATTGGTCGTTGATGGTGAGGCCGGCGTTGATGGCCGGGATGTTGAAGTTCTGCTGAACAATGGCCGAGCTGCCCTGGTTGTTGAAGCCGCCGGACTTAAAGCCGATGCCCCAGTTGGCGAAGGCGGTAAAGTTATGGAGCGGCGAATAGCTCAGGGTGATTTTCGGCTGCACCTGATCGAAGGTTTTGCTTTGGGGCGCGATCGGCTGCACAACGCCGCCGACGACGGTTTGGCCGGGATTGATAGGCCCTCCGGTGATGGGATCGAACACCGCCGGAACAAGGTTGGTAACCTTGCGATGTTCGCTGTCGTAACGCAGGGCTGCGGAAGCTTTCAGCTGATCGGTCACATTGTATTCGAGCGAGCCGAAGACCGCATAGACGTCGGTATCGAACTGGTCCCAATACAGCTGCGAGGTCGGATTGCTGGAGCCCGGCGCGTTATAGGGCTGCTTTGAAACACCCTGGCCCAGGTCGCCGCCCAGGCTGACGGCGGTTTGGCGGTCGATGTTCAAATAGTAGCCGCCGACCTGCCATTGCAGCGGCGCGGTCTTATCGTTCGAGGACAGTCGGATTTCGGCGCTGATGTCCTTCTGATTACGCTGTTGGAATTGGGTGCCGTCGCAGGTCGTGGGCGAATAGGCGCCGAACAGCGAACCGTTGGGCGCGAACAGGCTGGGGATCGGAATCTGTCCGATAAAGGCCGGGGCGTTGAGCGAGTAGCCGGTCAACGCGGCGGTCGATGCAAAGCATGCGTTGCCGACAGCGGTGGCGGTCGCGTTGGTCTGGGGGATGATTGAATAGCGCGCGAAATCCGCCGACGTACCATCGGCGGTGAGGTAGTTGCGCACGTTGCTGTAGAGCGTCCAGGCCGAGAGCGTCACGCCGTCGAAATCGTGATCGACCTTGAAGGAGGCTTCGGTGGTCTTTTGCCTGTTTTCGGGACGGATATTGCTGGCAAAATCGAACTTGTGCTTGTTGACGTCTTCATAGAACGCCGGGTTCAATGCCGTGAACAACGGCAATGCGAAGGCTGGGTTGAAATTGATCGAGGCGCCGTTCAATTCGCCGTAGTGAACCTTGGCGTCGACCGTGGTGTTGTCGCCGATGACGGCCACGAAGCGGTCATTGATGTTCCAGGTTTCGCGGTCATCGACCACGGGCCGGTTACTCAGGAAACGGTTGCGGTAAAAGCCGTCAGTCGTCAGATAGTCGCCCGACAGCAGCATGCCGGCGTTGGCGCTGAAAGGCGCGCTGACGTGGGCCGAGCCGTTATAGCTGCTGTTGTTGCCGCCGCTGACACGCACCGCGCCGCCGAAAGCGTCTTCGGGCTTGAGGGTGGTGATAACGATGGCGCCGGCCGCGGCGTTGCGGCCGTAGAGCGCGCCCTGCGGCCCTTTCAGAATTTCGATTTGGCGCAGGGTGCCCTGATCCTGATTGAGGACCGCGGTGTTGGTCTTAAGGATGCCATCCACAACCAGCGCAACGCTGGACTCCGCGTCGCGCGCACTGTTGATGCCGCGGATGTTTATCTGATTGTCGCCGGCCTCGGCGGAGTTGGCGACCATCGTCACGCCCGGCGTGAGGGGAATAAAGTCGGTGGCCGTGCGGATGCCGGTCTGCTCAAGCGTTTCGGCAGTGAATACCGAGACCGTGGCAGGGGTGTTCTGGAGGGTTTCCGTAACACGCCGGGCGGTCACGACGATGGATTCCAGCCCGGATGTATCCTTTACGTCTTGGGCCAAGACCGTACCCGACCAAGCTATGGTTGCGGTCGATGCAAGAAGACACCAGCGTCGCGCGGTCGCATTCATCCTAAACCCCCTGAGATTCGCCGTGATTTGCCCCGTAGAACTCTGCCCCTGAACACAGACTGTGCCGCCGACTTTGGGACGTAATGTATCGCGCAGTTCTTTGTCATTGATCTATAATGTATACAATTATTTCCCGTCAAGCCATATGACACATGATTATTGTATTTTGGGGTGCGGACGGGCATTCCCTTCAAGAAAGAGGTTCCTTGAATGTCCAAAGCGTCCGAAACCGCCTATTTCTACATCCGCAGCCATATTCTGAGCGGGCAGTTCGCCCCCGGCAAACAGCTGCGGGAAGAGGAATTGGCGGCCGGCTGCGGCGTTTCACGCACCCCGGTGCGCGACGCCCTGCGCCGCATGGAGGCGGAATTGTACGTCCGGCGCGGCGACAACCAGCGCACTTACGTGGCCGAATGGACGGTCCAGGACATCCAAGACATCTTCACGCTGCGCGACATGCTGGAAGGCTACGCGGCGGCGCGGACCGCCGAGCGCGCGACGCCGGAGGTTATCGCCCAGTTGGCTGAATACCAGCAGGCCATCGACGTGGCGCTGAACCGGAAAGAGGGCGCCGATGTGGAGGGCTTTCTCCACTACAACCGCGCCTTTCATCGCCTGCTGATCGAAACCGCCGGCTCGGAACGGCTGACCGCCCTGCTGGCGCGCCTGCTGCAGCAGCCCATCATTGTGCGCACCGCACTGTCTTACGATGTCGCCGACCTGCTGCAGAGCAACGCCGAGCATAAGATGCTGGTGGCGGCCATCACGGCCAAGGATCCTGAATGGGCCCGCGCCATTCTCTCGGGCCATATCCGCCGCGCGTTCCATGTCTACGAAGCCGCCCATACGCGGCTGAACGCCCGCCGCCCTAACGAGCCGCCCGAAGATAACTGAGCACTTCGGCCTCATCGACCACGTCGGCGTATTTGGCCTCCAGATCGAACAGATTGGCGTCGTGGACCTGGGGATTACGGTCGCCCACGGCCTCGCGCACAACCATGGGCCGGAAGCCATACTGGACGGCGTCCGTGGCCGTGGCCCTGATGCAGCCCGAGGTGGAGACGCCCGCGATAAGGCAGGTGTCGACGCCGGCAGCGTTTAAAGTCGCGGCCAGGCTCGTGCCGAAAAAGGCGCTGGCGTATTGTTTGATGACCACAAGATCGTCCGGCCCAGGTAACAGCGCGGGCGAAAAAGCGCCCAGGGGATTACCCTCGTCGAAGCACGCCAGCGCCGGAACCTTGCGGTAAAAATGGCCGCCGTCGCGCCCGCCCGGAGTATACCGCACGCCCGTGAAAATCACCGGCACCTTGGCCGCGTGAGCCGCGGCCAACAGGCGCTGGCAGGCCGCAAAAACATCCGCCGCCACCTGCCCAAGATAGAGCGGCGAACCCGGCTTGAGGTAGGCCTCGACCATATCGACAATGATCAGCGCCGGGTGCGCGCCGAAGCCAATATGGCCTTTAAAACCGGCCCTTTTGTAGTCGTCTTGAAATTGACCCGGGGCCTGATCCGCAGGGACCATCAGATGATGCCGTCGTCGCGGAGTTGCGCTTGGGCGGCGCTATCCAGCCCCAGCAATCCGCCCCAGATTTCTTCGTTATGCGCGCCCAATTCCGGACCCGGCCATTTCACTTCACCGGGGGTTTCCGACAGGCGGGGGAAGGCGTTTTGCATCCACAGATTCTTGTACTCGGGATGAGCGACTTTCAAGAGCGCTTTGCGGGCGGCAAA
>JAIEMI010000022.1 GCA_019752235.1 Rhodospirillaceae bacterium | reverse complement strand
ACGCTCCCCGTCGCTGGATCATCACAGGCGCATCGCGCGGCTTAGGCCGCGCGGTGGCCGAAATCGCGGTCCAGCACGGAGATAAGGTGGCTTTGCTCGCCCGAGGCGATGAGACTGACCGCGCCGCCGCCGCACTCGGCGGCGGCGCGATTGCTCTAAAAGCCGATGTCAGCAAGCCCGAATCCATAGCCGCAGCCTGCGACGCCGCCGCGCAAAAGTGGGGCGGCATCGACATCGTGATCAATAACGCCGGCCTCCATCGCGGCGGCTTGGCCGACAAACTCGATCTCGCGGACTGGGATGCGGTGATCGCCGCCAACCTTTCCGGACCCTTTCATACAATCCGCGCCGCACTTCCGCACATGAGCGACGGCGGCTCCATCGTCAACATTGGCGCCGTTGTCGGCTTTCGCGGTTTTGCCGGTGATAGTCCCTACGGCGCGTCCAAAGCCGGCCTTTCGGGCCTAACGCAAGTTCTGGCGGTGGAACTCGCCCGACGCGGCATCCGCGTCAATCTTGTGATCCCTGGGTTCGTTTCTACCGCAATGACGGCCGGCGTCGCTGAAAAGGCGCGTGAAAAACTCGTGGCGCGCATTCCCCTGCGACGTGAAGGGCGGGTCGAAGAGATCGCGCGGGTCGTTTGGTGGGTCGCGGGTTCGACCTACATGACCGGATCAACAGTCGCGACCGACGGCGGGTTGATGTGCGGACTATAACAACCGACGGCGCGGCACGGCTGGCCGCCTGGATGGGCGACACGTTGGGCATCACGGGTGTGCAGGTAGGAGCGCATCTGACCGGCGGTAACGCCAACATCACACACATCATCGAAAGCGACGCGGGCCGACTGATTCTGCGCCATTCGCCCGACGCCAAGGTATCGGCCAAAGCGGGCGCGGGCATTGCGCGCGAGTACCAGCTGCTTACGGCCCTGAACGGCGATGCACCCGCGCCGCGCGCGGTGGGGTATTGCGAGGACACCAGCGTCATTGGAGCGCCCTTTTCTCTTACGTCCTTTGTGGATGGCGTTTCCATCAGCGAAGCCATGCCGCTGGGATATGAACGCAATGTGCGCAACATCGACGCCATCGGTGAGGCGCTTGTTGATGCCATCGCCGCCGTGCACGCGCTGGACTGGAAAACACGTCTGCCGGAGACGTTCGGGCGGCCGGATAATTTTCTGCGCCGTCAGATCGAACGCTGGCTGAAAGTGCGCCAGGAGGACTCGGTGCGCGACTTGCCCTTGCTGCGCGACCTCGGAAAATGGCTGCTCGACAACGCGCCGTCCGACGGCGCCGTCGCGATCATCCATTGCGACTACCATCTCGACAATACGCTGTTCGACCGCGCCGAACCCAAGCTCAACGCCATTATCGACTGGGAGATGGCCACCATCGGCGATCCCATGATTGACCTGGCCTTGCTGCTGATGTTCTGGCGGCGCGACGAGAACGACGCCCTGGGCTTCCGTTTTGTGCAGCGCATTTCGAACCGGCCCGACGTGATCGCACCGGAACGGCTCGCCGAGCGCTGGGCGCGGCGCACGGGGTATTCCATCGCCAAACTCGATTACTATCGTGTGTTTGCTTTCTGGCGCCTCGCCGCTATCGTCGAGGGCGCCTATGCATTGCAGTTTCGCGGCCAGGTCGACAGCGCCTACGCTCGCGGCTTGGAGCAGGATGTACCGAACCTCCTGCACGCCGCGGCGGCGGTCATCGGCTAGGACAGCGCGCACAAACAGACGTCAACATTTGCAGAGCGGCGGCCCGTGCAAGCGACCATGATGTCCATCCCGATGTCGGTGCAAATGATCATGCGTTACGGCGCGCGACATCATGCGGCGAGCACGGTAGCAAGCTTCGATGGACAAGGCTACCGGCGCGCGAGCTACGCCGATGTGGCCGAACGGGCCGCGCGGCTGGGCGCGGCGCTGCAAAGCCTGGGCGTGGAGCGCGGCGATCGCGTGGCGACATACTGCTGGAATCATCAACAGCATCTTGAAGCCTATCTCGCGGTTCCTTCCATCGGCGCGGTCCTGCATACATTGAACACGCGGCTGTTCAGCGCGCAGGTCGCCTATATCGCCGACCATGCCGACGATCGCGTGCTGATCGCCGACCAGGCACTGCTGCCGCAGCTGCGCGACGTGCTGCCGCATACGCCCTCGATCAAGACACTTATCGTCGTGGGAGGCGACGGCGGCGGCATCGACTTCGCCGGCGAAGTCATCTCATATGAAGCGCTGCTGGCGCGTCACGCGCCGCTGACGACTTGGCCGGATCTGGACGAGAATATGGCCGCGGCGGTGTGCTACACGTCCGGCACGACGGGCAACCCCAAGGGTGTGGTCTACAGTCATAAGACGATTTTCGTGCACAGCCTGGCGTCGATGGGCGCCGATACGTTCGCAATCTCACAGTCCGACCGCATTCTTTTGCTGCCGCCGATGTTCCACGCGAATGCCTGGGGCCTGCCCTATTCCGGATGGTTCGCGGGGTCGGCGTTCGTCATGCCCGGTGCACACCTGCAGCCGGACAAGGTACGCGCCATGATCGCATCGGAACGCCCGACGTTCACGGCGATGGTGCCGACATTGTTGAACGACCTGATCAGATCACATCAGCAGATGCCGCTGGATATGGCGAGCTTCCGCGTCATCGTGTCGGGCGGTTCGCCGGTGTCGGCGGCATTGATCGAGCGCGTGCGCGACGCCTGGAACCTGCCCGTGATTCAGGGCTGGGGCATGACCGAAACCAGCCCGTTATGTGCTTTGTCCGCTCCGCCCGTGGGAACGCCCCCGGAAGAAGAAGCACAGTGGCGCGCGAAAAGCGGACGCCCCGTGCCCGGCGTGGAGGTGCGTATCGTCGATGACAGCGGCAAGCGTTTACCCCATGACGGCAGGACCGTCGGCGCGTTGCAACTGCGCGGTCCATGGATCGCGCGCGGATATCACCTGCAGCAGGGCGAGGACGTTCTTTCGCCCGATGGCTGGCTGAAGACCGGTGACGTCGGCACTATCGATGCGCGCGGCTATGTCCAGATCACCGACCGCATGAAGGACGTTATCAAGTCCGGCGGCGAGTGGATATCGTCGGCGGAATTGGAAGGCCATATTGCGCGCCATACCGAGGTCGGCGAAGTGGCGGTGATCGCTGTGCCCGACCCGCGTTGGGAAGAGCGGCCGCTGGCGATTGTTGTTCCCGCGCGCGGACCCGCCGCGCGAAACGTTATCGCGCCCGGCGCGATACGCGCGCACTTGGCGGGCCTGGTCGCGAAATTCTGGCTGCCGGAGTACTGGGCTTTTGTCGATGAACTTCCCAAAACCAGCGTTGGGAAAATCGACAAGCGGGCGCTGCGCGAGATGATCGCCGACGGAAAAATCGCCTATCGGCGGGACGACGCCCTCGGCGCACCGTGAACCTGCCGTGAACTTGACTAAACCCGCGCGCGATGGCGTGATGACGGGTGAAAGTCAGCGTTGCGGGTGAGCAGGTAATGTCGCGAATCAAGGCCGAGGTGGCGAAAAAGAGCCCCCGCATGACGCAGGCGGAGCGTACGGCGCTGTCGGACAGCCGCATGTACGAAGCCGCCATGCAGCTCATCAGCGAGATCGGCACCCACGCGACCACGTTGAAGGAAGTCGGAGAGCGCGCGGGCTACAGCCGCGGCCTCGCCAGCAATCGCTTTGGCTCGAAGGAAGCGCTGTTCGCCAACTTGGTGCACGACTTCAACGTCAAATGGGTGGACGAACTGGGCCTGTTCGTGGGCGGACGCACGGGGTTGTCCGCGCTGATGGCGGGACTCGAGGCGGTCGAGGACTTCTTGGTCAATCAATCGACCTACATGAAAGCCATGTATATCCTTTGGTACGAATCTATAAGTATTAACAATGACTTACGTGTTCGTCTTGGAGAATATCACGTGGTGTACCGCCGCGACGTGGAACGTTGGGTGCGCGAGGGGATCGCCGAGGGCTTTATCCGTCCCGCGGTGGACCCGGGACGCTTTGCCGTGCAGTTCTGCGCGTTCATTTTCGGCACCATCTACCAGTGGCTGGTGAATCCGGAAGCTATTGATATTAAATCTACTTTTCAGGATTACCGGAGCTCGATGCTTGAGCTTTTGGGTGAGCGCCGGCGCGCGTCCGGAGAGCGTATGGCCGGGCCTGAATAAACTTGCTAGATCGAAACAAATAAGATATCCCTGAGCCTGCATACATTGAGCATGGTTCCCGCGCCGGATTGACCGGCTTTGCGGGCCCAGCCGAGGAGGGTGCGATGCAGGTTGGTCTCTTGATGGTTTTTCAAAACTTCCGGGATCAGATGACTGACCGCGAGGCTTGGCAGCGCGACATTCATCTCGCCGACCTCGCGGAGCCGTTAGGCTTCGATACCTTGAGCGGGGTCGAACATCACTTCTTCAACTACGCCATGTCGCCGGCCAACGTCGAGTTCCTGAGTTTCATGGCAGGGCGCACGAAACGCATCGGCCTTTTGACCGGCGCCGTGATCCTGCCATGGAACGATCCGTTGCGGGTCATGGAGAAGATGATCGTGCTCGACCACTTGAGCAACGGCCGCGCGATCTTCGGCATCGGCCGCGGGCTCGCCAAGCGCGAATACGATCTCTTTGGCATCGATATGAATGAAGCGCGCGACCGCTTCGATGAAGCCGCGGACATGATCTTCCGCGGCCTGGAGACGGGCATCGCCGAAGGCAACGGCCGCTACTACAAGCAAAAGCGCACCGAGATTCGCCCGGCGCCTTTCAAGAGCTTCAAAGACCGCTTTAATTGCGTGGCTATGTCGTCGGATTCCGTGCCCGTCTGCGCGCGTCTGGGCGCGAAGATGATGAGCTTCGCACAGAAGCCTTGGGAGCAGATGGTTCCGCACTTCGAGAGCTACCGCAAACTGTTCCGCGAGTTTCATAATAAGCCCGCGCCCGCGCCGGTGTGCGTCGACTTCCTAGCCTGCGACGAAAGCGCCGAGCGCGCAGAAGCGCTGGCGCGCGAACACATGGCCAACTACTACATCACGGTCATGGAGCATTATGAAATGGCGGGTGATCACTTCAAAAACATGAAGGGTTATGGCGACTACGCCACGAACGCCGCCATGCTGAAAGACCTCGGCATGTCCGACGCCGCCAACGGTTTTGTCGATATCAACACGTGGGGCACCCCGCAACAGATTCTCGATAAGCTGGATAAACGCCGCCAAGTCCTCGGTGACTTCGACCTGACGGTTCAAGTGAGTTACGGCGGCATGACGCCGGCGAACGCGGAAAAGAGCATCCGCCTGTTCGCGGACAAAGTCCTGCCGGAATTGCATGCTTGGAAACGGGCGGCGGCTTAGTTTTTTCGCGCACGCGATGACAGCCTCCCCCCGGGCTGATGCGTGCGTTATCAAGCCAGCCTCGGCGGCGTTGCGCCGCCGAGGCTGGTGTGTTTTTGATCGGATGACGAACGCGTCATGAGCTCCCAGGGGCCCCTTACGGGACTGCGCATTATCGAGATCGCCGGCATCGGCCCTGGGCCGTTTTGCGGCATGATGTTGGCGGACCATGGCGCGGAGGTGATCCGCATCGATCGTCCGGGCGGTGTTCAGGCAGGCATGCACGCCGACTCCCGGCGCGACGTCATGCTGCGTTCGCGCAAGACAATCTCCATCGACCTGAAAAACAATGACGGCGCCGAGATCGTTCGCACCCTTGCCACGACAGCTGACGGATTGATTGAAGGCTTCCGCCCCGGTGTGATGGAGCGCCTGGGTTTGGGGCCCGCCGTACTGACCGCCGCCAACCCACGCTTGGTCTATGGACGAATGACAGGCTGGGGACAGGACGGTCCTTACGCACGCGCACCGGGACACGACATTAATTATATCGCCCTGGCCGGCGCACTGGATGCGATTGGCCGCGCCGGCGCGAAGCCGACACCGCCGCTCAATCTCGTGGGCGACTACGGCGGCGGAGGTTTGGTGTTAGCCTTCGGCATGGTCAGCGCCATGCTGGCGGCGAAAACCACCGGCAAAGGCCGCGTGGTGGATTGCGCCATGTCCGAAGGCGCTTCGATTTTAATGGCCGGCATCTGGTCGATGAAAGCCAACGGCCTTTGGGACGGCGGGCGCGGCCAAAACGTCCTCGATAGCGGCGCGCCCTTTTACGACACCTACGAAACCGCCGACGGCAAGTACATCGCGCTTGGAAGTATCGAAGCCAAATTCTATCAGCGCCTACGTGAAGTGCTGGGCTTCACGGACGATGCGGAGTTCGACCGGCAATTTGACCGTGCGGTCTGGCCCAGCCTGGCGGAAAAGCTCGCCGGGCGTATAAAAACGCGCACGCGCGCCGAATGGTGCGCCAAACTGGAAGCGGAAGAAGTATGCTTCGCACCGGTGCTGACCGCCGACGAAGCGCCGCATCATGCGCACAACGCCGCCCGCAAAGCGTTCGTGACCATAGAGGGAGTCACCCAGCCAACCCCCGCGCCGCGCTATTCAGATACCGAGGTCCGGCCACCCGTCATGTGGCGGCCGGAAAATGGCGCCGAAGCATTGCTGGAAGAACTAGGTTACGACCAGAAACAGCGCGCGGCCCTGCGCGCCAAAGGCATTATCGGGGCTTAACGCTCCGCGCCTTGCGCCGCCGACTCCATCGCCGCGCGGCGCTTCGCGGTCGCGATCATGTCGATCTGCAGGTTTTCTGGATCGTTGATCGGATCACCCATAACCACCACGCCATAATCGCGGTAGGCGCCGTCAATGGTGATGTACTCGTCGCGCACATCGCGCTTAACGCGCTCCGGATCACGTTTGAGCGGATCGCCCCAGCCCCCGCCGCCGCCGGTTTGAAAGCGCAAGGACGTCCAGGACTTCAGGTGCCAGATGTTGTGCGACGACCAATAGACGTACTCGCCATGGCTGGGATCGAGGGTTTTAGCCGCAGCATCGAGCACACCTCCGATCGGCACGGAGGCGGCATAAAAATCCTTGGCTTTGGGCAGAAATGCGCCTTGCTCCATGGCGTTAAAGACCTCGGGCGGGAACATCCATACGGCTTGCGTCGTGCCATCGCGGCCGCCGTTCGCTCCCACGCCGCTCGCTTGCTTGGCGTGGAACGGCGACGCGAGGTGGTCGCCGTCGGCGAGCCATAAGGTTTCGCGGCATACCGCCGCGCCGCCGCGGTTCGTACCGGGGCCGCCTGTGTCGGCGACGTACTCCTTGCGCATCATCAGCACCGGCACGTCGGCTTCGATCGCCTCGGTCGCGGGGTCGAGATTGTTGTTGAAGTGATTGACGGTGTAGCTGTCGCCGTCGCCGGCTTTGGTCGCGCCCCAGGGACCATGCTCGCCGCCGCAGGTCGCCGCCGTCAGCCATCGCGTACCGTCTTTGCGGCGGCCATTGGCGTTATGCAACATCAACGAGCCAAAATCACCACCGATGGCGCGTTCACCCAACGCCTTGGACAGCGCCTTGTAGATCGCGATCATGATCGTCAGCGAACTCTCCCAGTACATGAAGATCGCGCCATCCGGCGGTGTCGCGGTGCAGAAGGTGCCCGGCGGCATGACGATATCGACATTGCGGAAACAGCCTGAGGTGAGTGGGCCTTTCTGCTCGATCAGCATTTTGAGGGCGATACCCACGGCGCCTTTCACATCCAACGGGCCGCAGTTGATGCTGGACCGCGCCTGGGCCGATGTGCCGCTGAGATCGACCTCGATATTGTCCCCGTATTTGATCAGCTTCAATTTCAGTTTGTATTCGAGGCTGTCATCGACACCGTCGGCATCCACACCGTCCTCGGCGTCGTAGACGCCGTCCGGAATCTTCGTGCGGATCGCTTCGCTCATGGCGTCCGCGGAAACGTCGCAGCTATAGCGGATCGCTCCGAGGTAAGCGTCGATACCGTATTTTTCGAGGCTTTCGAGCAACAACCGCTCGCCCAGCAGAAGGCTCTGATAGAGCGATTTAATGTCCGGCAGCAAAAGCGCGCCGTAGCGGGCATTGTCGAAAATCAGATTGAAGGTCGCCGCCACGGGTTTGTCGTCGCGGTACAGCAGCGTCGGCGAAATGACCAGCCCGTTCTCGTAGACGCTTTTCTTGGCGCCGCTGAACCCGCCCGCGACGGCGCCGCCCATGTCGAGCTGATGTGCGCGCATCGAAATAAAGGAAATCACCTTGCCGCGGTAAAAGACGGGCCGGATAAAACTCACGTCGTTTACGTGCAGTCCGATGCGATACGGATCGTTCGCAATAACGACGTCACCAGGCCGCAAGTTCTCAGGGCCAAACTCCTCGATCGTGTTGCGGATCCCTTCCGGCATGGTGAACATGAAGATCGTCAAGCTGTCCGACCCCGTGCTCATGGGATAATTCATATCGCGCGGACCAGAGATGGTGGCCGCGAAATCGTGCCAGTCGCGCAATGTCATGGAGAACGCCGTCGTCAGCATCACGGTACTCATGTGCTTGACGATATAACGCATGCGGCTGGCGAGCACGGAGGCCGTGAAACGGTCGGTATTGTAGCGTGCGAGGAACTGTTCGTCGGACAGATCACGCAACGGAAGTTCGTCGGGCGAGACCGCAACCCGGCGTTCGACCTCACTCAATCCGGGGAGGGCTTTTCGCACGGCTGGAGGCGTCATGGTGCGTTTCCCAACCGATCAAATACGCGAAATCCACCGCAAGGCGTCAGGCGGACGCGGCGCGCTGTCCCCACTATGCTTGCGGACATCCGTGGTCATGCGCGCAAGCTCCGGCGCGCGCTTGCGGAAAATGTCCACGAGGAAATCAACGAACACCCGCACCTTCGGCATCATCAACTGCCGTTCCGTAAACACGGCGTAGATCGCATGGTCGAACACCGTGGCGGTTACTTCATACTGCGGCAAAATGCGCCGTACACGCCCAAAGCCCAGATCGTCGGAGATCAGCCACGCGGGCATCAATGTAATGCCGATTCCAGCCAGCACGGCGCTGTGGAGCGCCTGGGCGTCGTTGGCCACCAAACTGCCTTTGACGCGAACTTCCTTTGTACCCTCGGCGTCACGGTAGTACCAAACCGCCTGTCCATCTTCGAGCCCGCCTTGAACCGGAAACGACAGGCAATTGTGCTGCAGCAAATCCTGCGGCGTGCGGATTTCGGGGCGGCCGGAAAGGTAGGTCGGACTGGCGTAAAGCACCCGCTCCACCCCCGAGGATAAACGGCGCATCATCAGGGACGGCTCATCCGGCGGCCCGACCTGGATAGCGACGTCGATCTGATTGTCGATCAGGCTGGCGGTCTGTTCCGATAAACTCAGGTTGACCGCGATATCGGGATACCGCAGCTGGAAAGCCGGCAACGCCTGAAATAGAAAGGCATGGCCGATGCTTGAGCGCGTATGAACATTCAGCATGCCGCGCGGTGCGGCCTGTTGCTCCGTGATCGACGCCGCAGCTTCCTCGATCTGCTCGAGAATGCTGCACGCCTTTTCGAAATAGGCATGCCCGACCATCGTCAGGGCGAGCTTGCGGCTTGTGCGGTTCAGCAGCTTCGCGCCGACCGTATATTCGAGAGTGCTGATTTTTCGGGATACGGACGCCGAGGACATGCCGAGAACGCGGCCCGCCGCCGAGAGGCTGCCCGATTGTACGACGCGCGTAAAAACGCGCATGCCTTCAAGCGTATCCATCCTCCCGACCACCTCCACATGGTGCAAAGATCATAGGCCTGGAGGGGCATTTTTTCAAGGAATCCCGCCAAAAACACGTGCTTTCAGGACGCCCGCACGCGCGTCAACGTTGCACATGTTGTAAGGATCGCGGGGCGACCAACCCGATCAGGCAGATGGATGCGACATCGCCGCGCGGCGCTTGGCCGTGGCGGCCATATCCACCTGCAGGTTCTCCGGGTCGTTGACAGGGTCGCCCGTCACCACGACGCCATAGTCGCGATAGGCGCCGTCGATGGTGACATACTCGTCGCGCACGTCGCGCTTCACCCGTTCCGGATCGCGCGTGCGCGGATCGCCCCAGCCGCCGCCGCCGCCGGTTTGGAACCGCAGCGACGTGCCCGCCTTAGCATGCCAGATCTCTTGCTGCGCCCAGTAGTAGTATTCCCCGTTGGCGGGATCGAGCACCTTGGTCTTGGGATCGAGCATGCCGCCGATCGGAACGGACACAGCATAGATGTCCTGTGTGCGAGGGAGAAACTGCTTTTTGCCGATGACGTCGAAGGCCTCGGGCGGGAACATCCATACCGCTTGCGTGGTGCCCGCGCAGCCGCCGTTAGCGCCGACGCCACTGGCCTTCTTGGCGTGGAACGGAGACGCGAGATGATCGCCGTCGGTCAGCCACAGGGTCTCGCGGCAGACGGCCGCGCCGCCGCGATTGGCGCCGGGGCCGCCGGTATCGGCGATGTAGTCTTTGCGCATCATGACGACCGGCACATCGGCCTCGATGGCCTCGGTCGCCGGGTCGAGGTTGTTGTTGAAGTGATTGACGGTGTAGCTGTCGCCGTCGCCCGAGCGCGTCGCACCCCAGGGGCCGTGCTCGCCGCCGCAGGTGGCCGCCGTGAGCCATACCGCGCCGTCTTTCGTAACGCCGTTGGCATTATGCAGCAGCAGCGAACCGAAGTCGCCGCCAATGGCCTCCTGACCCAGAACCTTGGACAGCGCCTTGTAGATCGCGATCATGATCGTCAGCGAGCTTTCCCAGTACATAAAGATCGTGCCATTGGGCGGGGTGGCCGTGCAGAACGTGCCGGGCGGCATGACGATGTCGATGTTGCGGAAGCATCCCGACGTGAGCGGCGCTTTCTGCTCGATCAGCATCTTCAGCGCAATGCCGACCGCGCCTTTGACATCCAAAGGGCCGCAGTTGATGCTGGAGCGCGCCTGAGCCGACGACCCGCTGAGGTCCACCTCGACATTGTCTCCATACTTGGTGAGCTTCAGCTTGAGTTTGTATTCAAGGCTGGCATCGACGCCGTCGGCGTCCACGCCATCCTCGGCTTCGTAAACACCGTCGGGGATTTTAGTGCGGATAGCTTCGCGCATGGCGTCGGCGGACACATCGGCGCTGTACTGCACCGCCCCGTAGTAAGCATCCAGACCGTACTTCTCCAGGCACTCCAGCAACAGACGCTCGCCCAACAAAAGGCTTTGGTAGAGAGATTTGATGTCCGGCAAAAGGAGTGCGCCGAAGCGGGCGTTATCGAAAATGAAGTTGAAGGTCGAGGCGACCGGTTTGTTGTTGCGGTAGAGCAGCGTAGGCGAGATTACCACGCCGGTTTCATAGACGTTACGCTTGGTGCCGCTGAAGCCGCCGGCAACGACACCTCCCATATCGAGCTGGTGCGCGCGCATGGAGACGAAGGAGACGACCTTGCCTTTGTAAAAGATCGGACGGATGAAGCTGACATCGTTGACGTGCAAGCCGACGCGATAAGGATCATTGGTGATAAGGACGTCGCCTTCGCGCAGGTTTTCGGCGCCGAACTCTTCAATGGTATTGCGGATGCCTTCGGGCATCGTGAACATGAAGATCGAAAGGCTGTCGGAGCCGGAGCACATCGGATAATTCAAGTGGCGCGGGCCTGAGATCGTAGCCGCGAAATCGTACCAGTCGCGCAAGATCATGGAGAACGCGGTGGTCAACAACCCCGTACTCATGTGCTTGACGATATAACGCATGCGGCTCGCGAGCACCGAAGCCGTGAAGCGGTCGGTATTGTAGCGCGCGCGAAACTGGGCGTCGGTCATATCCCTCAGAAAAATCGTATCTAAGGGCCGCGCGGCGCGGAAATCGTCCTCGGGAATGCTGGCGGTTTTCTTTTGAACGGCGGCGGCGGGAGGGTTCATGGCGACAGCCCTTTTCCTGGTTCGTTCAATTGGCGCGGCGGATATGAAGCTCGCCGTACTCGCCGACGGTCATCACTTGATCTGGCAGCATGAAAGTGGTGGACGCGGCTTCGCGGATAATTGCCGGCCCTTCGATCACGTCTCCACACCGCAAATCGGCGCGCTGGTACTCGCCCGCCTCGACGGGTTTTTCGCGCAAATAGTGGATATGCAGGGTTTTTGTGCGCTCCGGTTTGCCCTTTTCGCGGCGCGGAAGCTTCGGGTACTCGACTTTGGTGGTCGGAATCACGGTCTCGATGCGATAGGTGACGCCCTGCACCGCCATATTCGGAAAGCGATTCCCGGAGCGGCGTTTATAGACATCGTGGAAGTTGGAAATCATGATTTCCACGGCCTCGGGGGTGATTTTACCCGAGGGAATCGGGATGAACGGAGTCTCCCAGCTTTGACCCAGCAAACGGCCGTCGAACGCGCGGTTGAACGTGATGTCCTGATGGCGGCCTTTGAAACGCGCGCGCATGCCGTCTTCCATTTCGCGGAACACACGGTCGATATCATCCGCCGCGTCCGGCGACAGGACGGTGTAGGCGCTGCGGCTGTCCGTGTAGGTTTGTTCGGAACTGATAAGACCCAGGGCCGAGAAGAGACCGGGGTGCGGCGGAATAATCACCTCGGCTCCATGCACGCGGTCAAGCACGGCGGGCAGCAGCATCGGACCCGCGGCGCCAAAGGCCACGAGGCTATAATCACGCGGATCGATACCATGCTGGATGGCGACGTTGGTGAGACCTTCGGCGATGTTGTTGATGCCGACATCGAAGGCATAACGAATGCGATTTTCGAGCGGGAGCTTGGTGTCGAGGCGCTCGAATGCCTTGATCGACAGATCCTTGTTGAGTTTCATGCGGCCGCCGGCAAAGCCGTCCGGATCGATCACGCCCATGAGCAAGCACGTGTCGGTCGCGGCGGGCTGTAAGCCGCCCTTGCCGTAGCAGGCCGGACCCGGATCGGCGCCGGCGCTGCCCGGTCCCACCTGCAGTTCGCCGGCGGGGCTGATGGTCACGAGACTGCCGCCGCCCGCGCCGATGCTCGACACTTCGATCGACAGCGCATTGACGATCAGATCGTGTTCAAGTTCGAAGGTCGTGTTGACATAAGGTTTGAAGTCGCTGACCAGACTGATGTCGCAGGATGTGCCGCCAACGTCGGCGCACAGCAGATTGCCGGCGCCGATGAGTTTGCCGAAGTGCGCACTGGCCAGCGTCCCGGCCGCAGGTCCGGCGAACACAATCTCGAAGGGCCGGCGCATGGCGACGTCGGAAGACAGCAGTTGGGCCGCGCAATTGGCGTAATTCAACTCGCCCCGAAAGCCGAGATCGCGCAGGCCGCTATCGAGACGCTTGGTGTAAGAGTCGTAGATCAGCTTCATGAAGACGTCGATCACCGTCGTCGACGCGCGCGCATATTCCTTGGCGAGCGGCGATACCTCGCTTGAGATCGAGCACGGGATATCGCCGAGCTCCTGACGCACGATCTCACGCAGGCGCTCTTCGTGCCGGCGATTGACGTAGGCGTTGAGAAGACAGATCGCCACGCCTTCGACGTTGCATTTGCGCAGCACGGCGATTTGGGCGCGCGCCTGTTCTTCATTGAGCGGCAGCAATATTTTGCCGTCGGCCATGATGCGTTCGTGGACGCCCCGGCGGAGGTAACGCGGCACCAGCGGCTTGGCGGCGTCGCCGAAAGGCCGGCGCCAGTGTGGATCGGTAAGCGCCGAGACCGGCCGCCAGCACCGGCCGGCATCGAGAATATCGCGATGGCCCTCGGTCGTCAGGAAAGCAATTTTCGGCAGGCGGCGCGTGATGACGGCATTGAGGCCGTGCGTACTCGCGTGACTGAAGACATCGGCGTCCTGGACGCCGATCTCCTTCGCGCCCTGCAGCACGCCGCGTTCGGTGTTGCGAACGTCGGTCGATACTTTCACCGTGCGAATCTTGCCATCGGCAATAGCGACAACATCGGTAAAGGTTCCGCCGACATCAACCCCGATCAACATTCACTTTACTCCCACTCTTGTTATTCCCGTAGCGCCAGAGGGTACACCCCTAGTCGAGCATCAGGTTCTCGGACAGCAGGGAAATCGGCCCCAGCAAGCGCCACGGCACGCGGCTCACGGTTTGCAGCGTGCGTTGATGTTTGATGACGATGTACCAGCCGCCTTCGGCCAGAACCGGATACTGGCGAAAGTCATCCACGCTCGATCCGGGAAAATCTTTCGCGAGATCCACGCCTGCGTCGATCAACTGCTGTTCGGTGACGGGGCTGCGTTCCTGCACCAACCCGGGCGCCAGCACTGAGGTTTTTTTTGTCATGTTTTACATCTCCTCTCGGCACGGGGCGCCGATGCACTCCGGGAGGAGTGGAATGCATCGGCTGGGGGTCTATCTTACCTCGTTCAGAACTTCTGTGTGAGAGCGATGCCGAAGGTTCGTGGTGATCTCGCGGCGGCGTAGGTCCAGATGCCCTGGACGTCGTAACCGACGACGTAGCCGTCCTC
>JAIEMI010000090.1 GCA_019752235.1 Rhodospirillaceae bacterium | reverse complement strand
CTTCGCCGGTTCGACGCGCGTCGGCGGATTTGGTCTGGGTCTGCCCATCGCGCGTGAGCTTTTGCGCGCCCAGGGCGGCGACATTTCGTTGCTGGAGACATCGGCACAGGGTACGTGCTTTGTCGTGCGTCTTCCTTTATGACGTGGATGGGTTTCGAGGGGGCGGGTTTCAAGGCGCGTAGAGTGGTTCTGCCGTGAGCGTTTCGGAGATTCTGGGCATGATCTTGCTGGTGGCGGCCATCGCCGCCGTCCTGTGGCATTACCGCGCTAAAGACTAATGAGCCCCAAGCAAGGCTGATTCGCGTTTTCGCGGCCTTATATAATCCCTTGAAATGGGCTAAACCTTCCCGACTTAGATAACCAAGACTTCGACTTCCGCGTGAGGACGATTTGAGCACCGTACCGCAGCCACCCCGCCGCCACGGCGGCACACCCGCGTTTCATCGCATCTCCCCGCGCGACATTGCGCTGCGCAAGGGCGGCGCGCCGATTGTCTGCATCACGGCCTATACCGCGCCCATGGCCGGTTTCATGGATCAGCACGTCGATCTGCTGCTGGTGGGCGACACCATGGGCATGGTGGTCTACGGCATGAGTTCGACGCTGGGCGTGACGCTCGACATGTCCATCGCCCACGGCCAGGCGGTGATGCGCGGCTCGCAGCGGGCCTGCGTCATTGTCGATATGCCCTTCGGGACGTACCAAGTTTCACGCGAAGAGGCGTTCAAGAACTGCGCGCGCGCCATGGCCGAAACCGGCTGCGCGGGCATCAAACTCGAAGGCGGCGTCGAGATGGCGCCGACGGTGGAGTATCTCGTGCAGCGCGGCATTCCGGTGTTGGCGCACGTCGGCTTGAAGCCGCAGTCGGTCAACGTCGTCGGCGGTTTCCGCGTGCAGGGCCGCAGCACGGAGGAAGCCAAGGCCGTGCTGGCCGACGCGAAATCCATGGCCGACGCCGGCGCTTTCGCCATCGTCGTTGAAGGCACGGTGGAATCCCTCGCGCGCAAAATCACCGAAACCGTCAAGCCGCCCACCATCGGCATCGGCGCGTCGCCCGCGTGCGATGGGCAGATCATTGTCGCCGAGGACATCCTGGGACTTTACAGCGCCTTCACGCCCAAGTTCGTCAAGCGCTACGCCGAACTGGGCAAGGAAGTCTCAAACGCGGTGGAACGGTACGCGGCCGACGTGCGCGCAAGGCGTTACCCCGCGGCCGAACACCTCTATGGCCCCGCCGAATCTTCGAAAACAAAAAAAGCCGCGCGCCGTAAAACCACCAAAGCGCGCCCGTAAAGGCGCGTCATAAAGCGGGCGCCAGAACGGACTAACATGAGCGTACATACCGGAAACCTCGTCGCCGCGCGCGACGTCGAAAGCCTGCGCAGCCGAATCCAAGCCTGGCGGCGCGAAGGGCTGTCGGTGGCGTTGGTGCCGACCATGGGCGCCCTGCACAAGGGGCACATCACGCTGATGGAGCGCGCGCAGAACATGGCCGACCGCGTGGTGGCCAGCATCTTCGTGAATCCCAAGCAGTTCGCGCCCAGCGAGGACTTCGACGCCTATCCGCGCCGCGAGACGGAAGACTATGAGATGCTGAACGCCGTGGGCGTGCATCTTCTGTTCGCGCCCGATGTCGCAGCGATGTATCCGCCGGGGTTCGCGACGAGCGTGCAGGTCGCGGGGCTGACCGATATCCTCGACGGGGCGCACCGCGCCGGCCACTTCAACGGCGTCGCCACCGTGGTCTCGAAACTGCTGCTGCAGGCGCTGCCCGACATCGCGCTGTTCGGCGAGAAGGATTATCAGCAGCTGGTGGTGATCAAGCGCTTCGTGGCGGATTTGAATATTCCCGTCGACATCATCGGCGTGCCGACCGTGCGCGACCCCGACGGCCTCGCCCTGTCCTCGCGCAACGCCTACCTCACGCCCGCCGAGCGCGAGATCGCGCCGGCGCTGAACGCCGCCCTCGTCAAAGCCGCGAAAGCCATCGCGGGCGGCGCGGACATCGCCGCCGCGACCAAGGCCGCCGCCGCCGCAATCCTCAAGGCGGGCTTCACCAGCGTCGATTACGTGGAAGCGCGCCACGCCGACACCTTGGCGCTGCTCAAGAATGCGCAAGAGTCCGGCCGGATTCTCGCTGCGGGGCACCTTGGCCGCGCGCGTTTGATCGACAATGTCCCCATTCCGCAAAAGTAAGCGCTGGCTCACCCCGTCACGGGGCCGATACAGTCATCCCTCATCGCAAAGGGAGACGCGTTCATGGCTCAATCCGTCACAATCACGCTTGTTCTTACGCTGAAGCCCGAAGCCGTCGCGGGATTCAGCACCGGGCTCAAGGAAATGTTGGGCGACACCAAGAAATTTCCCGGCTGCCTGGGGATCCGCGTTTTGAAAAACAAGGCCGACCCCAATCAATTGATCTTCATCGAAGAGTGGCAGAGCGAAGACGACTACGGCAAATACATCGCATGGCGCACGGGACGCGGCGATATGGACACGATGGCCAGCGCCCTGTCCGCGCCGCCGCAGATGGATGTGTGGCCGACGGTGGTTGCGAGTTGAGCCCCAAAATAAAAACGCCGCGGGATTAAGCCGCGGCGTTTGAAAAACTGAACGTCCGGCTGAAAGCCGGACGAAAACTAGTGCACGTAAATATGCACTTCCGGCGTTGCGGCGGTGGTGCTGGCCATGGAGGCCATGGCCACGCGTTCGGCGGGCAGGCCCATGTTGGTCATGGACTTGAACACGGAGTCGGCCTCTTTGCGCGCGGCGGCGGCGTTGCCGTCCTTGGGCGCCACAGCCACGAGGTCGAAGGTCGCGTCGGGGCGGCGTTCCAGGGCTTTGCTGAGCGCCTGATACAGCGCCGGTTCGTAGGCGACGTCGGGTTTGTCGAAGCGGATCACCACCAGTGGCTTCTTGTCGGCGAAGTTCGCGGGCGTGACGGCGGCGACGGTCTTGGGCGCCATGGTGCGGCGGGCGCCGGCGATGGGATAGGACTGTCCGACGTTGATGTCGGCGGCCAGCTGCACCAGCGACGTGCGCTCGGTGGTGACATAGGTCTGCTGGCGGTTGATCTCGTTGTTGAGGCTGAGCAGCGCGCGGTCGATGACGATGGCGTTCTGGTTCACTTCGTCTTCCAGCAGGCGGAGCTGGCGATGATCTTCTTCCAGCGCGCCCGACAGACTGTAGGCGGCGCGGATGTTTTCCAAGAGGAACGACGAGGTGCCGGCGTCGCCCGAAACCTGGGCGGAGAGCTGGTTCAAGGTGCCGATGTCGGAATCGATCTGCGTCAGTTGGGTCTGGGCCTGGCTCCAGTTGGCCAGCAGTTCCGGGTTGCCCGGGGTCGAACCCATCTGCAGGCGCGACCGGATCGAGCCCACCAGCGTGTGGTAGGAATTGACGTTGGCGACGGTCTGGTTGCGGATGGTTTCAAGCTGGGCGGCGCGGGTTTGGGTGTTCTGGCGCAGCTTTTCGAAATCGGCGCGGAATTGGGCGGCTTTCTGGCCCACGGCGGTGGGGCCGAATTTGCTGGAGGCCGGCGCGACCGCGCTGGCCTGGACGGCGCTGCCGTCCTCGGCGGCGTTGGCGCCTTTCACGGCGAGGCCGCCGGTGCCGGCGCACGCGGAAAGGCCCACCATCAGGGCAGCCAATGTCAGGTGTTTGGCCCACATCACGCGGGCTCTGGAAGACGTTTGGCTCAAGTGTTCATCAATCCCCACGCGATGTCCGAGGTCGCGGTTGCACAGCCCCTGTACCTGCATCCTTACACTCACACTTCCCACTACCGGTCAGGTCGGCGCATGTAGCGCCGCCGATATTCCGGTCTGCCCCGAACACAATCCTTAGAAACCGCCCCCAAAGGCTTGGGGATGCTCCGAAATTCGCTAACACCCCACTGGTCGAGCGACTTTACTCAATGGTTTCCCTGAGAACAAGCCGCCATGCGGCAGGGGCCGTGTCTTAGGCCCCGGGCAGGCCCCGGGATTTCCAATAGTTTTCCTTGCGTAGGCGGGGCGATCTTAGTATCTCAGGCCTCCCGCGCGGACCGGGAAACGGCGGTTTCAGGCCCCTTTTACCCCCGCGTGGTCCCTAAAGCCGGGCGGTTATCGCGATTTACCGCCCAAATGCGCGCCCGTAGCTCAATTGGATAGAGCATCTGACTACGAATCAGAAGGCTGGAGGTTCGAGTCCTTCCGGGCGCGCCAATTTTCTTTCTCTCGTCATTTTCACGCTTATGTAACCGCGGACGCGGAGTCCTGATCTGTCCGGGCGTCGTCGTTGCCACCCCCCGCGTTGCTACCGTGTGACGCCGTCACTACACTCGGCGGCCAATTGCCAAGACTAAAGTCGAATGGGAGGACTATCTCGTGCGTAAGACTCTGAAGATCGCGGCCGCGGTCTGCTTGTCGCTGACGTTCGCGCTGACCGCCGCGGTTCATGCGGCCGCGCCGGCGGCGAAATATCCCGCGGGCATTCAGGCGAAGGACGTCATCGAGCCGCCGACGACCGTCTATACGATCCTCGCCGACGCCAAGGGCATGACGATCTACACCTTCGACAAGGACGTCGGCGGCAAGTCGACCTGCAACGGCGAATGCGCGAAGTTCTGGCTGCCGGTGGCGGCGGACGCGGACGCCAAGCCCATGGGCGCCTGGACGATCATCACGCGTGACGACGGCAGCAAGCAGTGGGCCTACAAAGGCCAGCCGATCTACACCTTCATCAAGGACACGCGCGCCGGCGATTTCGACGGCCAGAACCAGCCGAAGGACAAGCCGGTCTGGAAATTCATCCTGCTCGGGAAAAAGACCGCGCCGCCGGAAGCGCCCGCGAAAGCGAAATAACCCGCGCGCGGTGCCGCTGTTTTTTAAGCGGCGGTCCGCACCGGCAATGCGATAAGCCCGCGAAAGTTGGCGACGCTCGGACGCCAGCGTACCGCCGTGGGCGGAATCGCGAGCTGCAGATGGGGGAAACGCGCCAGCAGCGCATTGATGGCGATGGCGCCTTCCATGCGCGCCAGCGGCGCGCCCAGGCAGTAGTGCATTCCCACGCCGAAGGCCAAATGACGGTTGGGATCGCGCGTCACATCCAGCTTGTCCGGGTCTTTAAACACGGATTCATCGCGGTTGGCCGAGGACAGCATGGCCATGACCACGCTGCCTTTGGGAATCGTCACGCCCAGCACCGGCAGGTCTTCGCTGGCGAAGCGCACGACGCCATGCTCGACGGGATTGGTGTAGCGCAGAAATTCCTCGATGGCGGTTTTGATGTGCTGCGGGTTGTCGCGCAGCAGGCGGAACTGATCGGGATTCTCCAACAGCGCCAGCGTGCCGTTGGCGATGAGATTCACGGTGGTCTCGTGGCCCGCCAGCAGCAGCACGAAAACCATGCCGATCAATTCTTCCTGATCGAGCTTGTCGCCCGCCCCCTTGTCGCCTTTTTGCTCGGCGGCGATGAGGGCTGTGATCATGCCGTCGTCGGGCTCGCGGCGGCGCAGGTCGATGAGGTCGCCGAGAAACCGGATCAGGCGGCGCGTGGTCATGAACTGGCGGAAGAAGCGCGACAGCGCGAAGCCGGGCGTATCCAGCATATTGGTCATCAGATCGCGGAAGGGCTTGCGCATATGCTCGGGCACGCCGAGCATTTCCGAGATCACCGTCATGGGCAGCGGCAGCGCGAAGTCCTCGACGATGTCGATGACGTCGCGTTTTTCCGCCGCGTCCAGCAGATCCTTGGTGATGATTTCAATGCGGCTGTGAAGGGACGCGATGCGCGCGGGCGTGAAGGCCTTGTGCACCAGATTTTTCAGGCGCGCGTGATTGGGGTCGTCCTGCGTCACCATCTGATTGCCGAGGATGCGCACCGAGCGCGGCATGAACCGATTAAAGCCGCCGTTGATCTCGCCGCTGCCGCGCCGGCGCATATCGGTCGAAAAACGCGGATCCTTGAAGATCGCCTGCACGTCTTCATAGCGCGTGACCATGTAGGCCTTGCCGAAGCCGAAGGGCGCTTTCACCTGAATGATCGGCGCGTGCTGACGCAGCCAGGCGTAGGTGGGGTAGGGGTCGGCGCGGAAGGCGGGATCGCCCATTTTCACGGTTTTGGGGGCGTGATGCACATGGCTCATGGAATGACCTTAACCAACTTCGCAAACAGGGTCTTTGTCCGGACATCATAATATCCGGTCTTATCTTGCGGTGCAGCATCGACCTTTGTCGCTGCCGTAATCGAGGTTTCACAGAACGGTGATCGCAAACCGCCTGGACAGGCCCCCATTACCGGTTATCCTTTGCACGCTTGCACTTAGGGGGTCGGCCACTCGCCGAACACGCGGGCGTCGCACAAGCGCAATCCTGAGATTCGCCGTCCATTATCCACCTTATCGTTCACCCAGGGAGCATCACATGAAGACAATGACTCGTATCGCCGTCGGTTCACTGATCGTCGCCGGTTTCGCGTTCGGCGCTCAAGCCGCCGAGCACAAGCTGAAGGCCGCGCTGAGCACCGGCGCCGAAGTGCCGCCGGTCACGGGCGCGGGCAAGGGCATGGCTGAGCTGACCCTCAACGACGCCACCAAGGAAGTCAGCTGGAAAGTCACCTTCGAAGGTCTGTCCGGTCCGGCCATCGCCGGCCACATCCATGGTCCGGCCGACGCCACCGCCAACGGCGGCGTTGTCGCCAGCCTGAGCGCGAGCCCCCCGGGCACGCCGCTGGCCAGCCCGATCGAAGGCAAGGCCACCCTGACCGATGCGCAGGTCGCCGACGTTCTCGCCGGCAAGACCTACATCAACCTGCACACCATGCAGAACAAGGGCGGCGAAATCCGCGGCCAGATCGGGAAGTAACTTCGGCAAATAAATAACAATCCGCCGCGCGGGTAACGCTTCGGCATTACTCGGCGGGCAATTGGGCAAAAGGCCGGACTCACGTCCGGCTTTTTGTTTTTTGCGGCTCTCCCTTGCAACGGGGGCGATTCCATTTGCGCGGGCTTGCGGTAGACTCATTTCATGCCCGACGACGCCTCCACCCGCCCTAATGGCGCGCCGCCAGCCGCGGAGTTGATTCCGCTGCCGCTGCGGGTCGATCACCCCGTCGGCACGGTCACCCCTTTCGCGCTGATTTGGGATCAGGTCCGGCGCAACGGCGGCGCACGCATGTGGATCATTGTCGGCCTCGCGCTGATCGGTGCGCTGATCGACACCATGCAGCCGTACATTCTGGGCGCGCTGGTGAACGCACTCAATGCCGTGTCGCAATTGGTGATGAACGGCGACGCGGCGGCGGCGACTTCCTCCGCCGCACGCGAGGCCTTCCCGTGGTTCGCGGCGCTGTGCGCGGTGTGGGTCGTGGGGCCCGTGCTGGCGCGGATCCACACGCTCGCGGCCATGACCAAGATGCTCGCCTTCCGCACGCACATCCAAGACGAGCTGTTTGCTTATATGCACGGCCACAGCCCGGGGTTCTTCCTCGACAATATGTCCGGGGCGCTGTCGTCCAAGGTGCGCAACGCCGCCGGCGCGGCGACGGCGGTGACCGACTATATCTTTTCGACCTTGCCGCGCTTGACGGTGTTGTTCGTGGTTTCGGCCATTCTGGTGGCGCAGCAGGCGCCGCAGTTTCTGCTGCTGTTCGGCGCTTTTGCCGCGGTATTCACACTGGTGGCGGGTGTGATGGCGCAAGGCTGCCGCAAATACGCCAAGGCCAATTCCGTCGCGTCCACCGCCTATACCGGCCGCTTTGTCGACTCGCTCAATAACTGGGATCTGGTGCGCTCCTTCGCGCGCCAGACCCTGGAGCAGCTGACGCTCGAACCCTTGGCGCGCCAGGAATACGACACCGGCGTGCAGCTGCGCCTGGTGCTGTTCCGCATGCGCATCGCGTTGCACGCGGTGGGCGTCGCGTTTCTGATCGTCGTGGTGTGGTGGGCTTTTCACGAAACCGTCGCCGGCCGCATCTCGGTGGGCACCTTCACCATGCTGATGTCCTTGAGCCTGCTGATTTCCGCGCACGTCAACACGCTGGGCGATAACCTGCTGCAGTTCTTCGAACACCTCGGCGTGCTGACCGACAGCTTGGAGACCGTGACGCGACCGCACGAGATTGTCGATCCGCCCGATGCCGTGCCCTTAAAAGTCGGCGGAGGCGGTATCGAGGTGCGCGACCTGACGTTTGGCTATTCCGACGGCACACCGGTGTTCAGCGGCCTCAACCTCACCATCGCGCCCGGCGAGAAGGTGGGCCTGGTGGGCTCCTCGGGCGCCGGCAAGAGCACGCTGTTGCGCCTGCTGCGCCGCCAGTTCCGTCTGCAAGACGGGGCGATCTTCGTCGACGGCCAGGACATCACCAAGGTCACCTGGGATTCGCTGCACGAGCATTTCGCCGAGGTGGCGCAGTCGCCGAGCGTGTTTCACCGCTCGGTGCGCGACAACATTATTTATGGTCGCCCCGCCGCCACGGAAGCGGAGATGATCGCGGCGGCGAAACTGGCCCACTGCCATGAATTCATTGCGGCGCGCAAAGGCGGCTACGACGCCATCGTCGGCGAGAAGGGCATGAAGCTGTCGGGCGGCGAGCGCCAGCGGGTCGCCATTGCCCGGGCGTTCATCAAAAACGCGCCGATCCTGATTCTCGATGAAGCGACCTCCTCGCTGGACAGCGAAGCCGAACATCTGATTCAGGACGGTTTGTTGAAACTCATGAAAGGCCGCACGGTCATCGCCGTGGCGCATCGCCTGTCGACCATCATGCACCTCGACCGCATCATCGTGCTGGAGCAGGGGCGCATTGTCGAAGAGGGCGCGCACGCCGCGCTGCTGGCCCTGGGCGGCACCTACGCGCGGCTGTGGAATCGCCAAGCTGGAGGCTTCATATGACCGGCGGATTCATGGGATGAGCATCACGCTCTATCAGTTCAAGCCGATGTTCGGTTTACCGAACCCGAGCCCGTTTTGCATGAAGCTCGAGACCTATCTGCGCATGGCGGGCCTACCCCATACAGTGGAAACGCCTAGGAGTTTGAAGCGTTCGGCCACGGGGAAGGCGCCCTTCATCGAGATCGACGGCGCGGTGATGTCGGACTCCGGCCTCATCATCAATCACCTTGAACGCACACATGGGCATCCCGTGGACGGCAAGCTCACGCTGGCCCAGCGCGCGGAATCGCTGGCCTTTCAGCGCATGATCGAGGAGCACCTGTATTGGGTCGCGGTCTACGCCCGCTGGATCGATCCCAACCATCCCGCGGAACGGCGCGCCGTGATGCGCGAGATCATCGGCATGCCCGGGTGGATGATGTCGCTCATGGGCGGCTTCATCGAGCGCGGCATGATGAAGCGCCTGCGCGCCCACGGCCTTGGCCGCCTCACGCCCGAAGGCATCTGGCAGATGGGCGTCGCCGACCTCCAGGCCTTGTCGCACTGGCTCGGCAACCGCATGTGGGGATTCAATGACACGCCCACGACGTTCGATGCGTGCCTCGCCGCCATGGTGGGCAACATCGTCCGCACGCCCTGGCAAAACCCGCTGACGCTGGCGGCGCTGAAACATCCCAATCTGGTGGCGCATACGGAGCGTATGCTGGCGCAGTATTTTCCGGAACGCGCGACCTGAGGTTAGAGCGGCGTTTCCTTCATACGTGCGTCCCACTCCGTGCGGTACGTAGCGCGCAGTAGGTTTTTCTGCACTTTGCCCATGGCGTTGCGCGGCAGCGCCTCGGCCATCACAATCATCTTCGGCACTTTGTAGTTGGCGAGTTGATCTTTCAGCGCCGTCCGCACGGCGTTGACGTCCAACGCCGCCGCGCCAGGGTTCAGTGTGACGATGGCCAGGCCCGCTTCGCCGAAGTCGGGATGCGGCATGCCGACGACGGCGGATTCCGCCACGCCCGGCAGGGCGTCGATGACGGCTTCGATTTCCTTCGGGTACACATTGAAGCCGCCGCTGATCATCATGTCCTTGGCGCGGCCGACGATATTCACCATGCCGTCGGGCATGAGCTGCGCGAGGTCGCCGGTCTTGAAGAAGCCGTCGGCGGTGAAATCCTCGGCGGTCTTCTCGGGCTTGCGCCAGTAGCCGCCGAAGAGGTTAGGGCCTTTGATCTGGATCTCCCCGGTCTCGCCTTGCGTCATCGCGCGGTTGTCGCCGTCGGCGATGCGCAAGGTCACGCCGGGCAGCGGCCAGCCGACGGTGCCCGCACGGCGCGGCTTGTCGGGATCGGCGCTGGTGATGATGCCGGCTTCGGTCATGCCGTAGCGTTCGACGATTTCGCGTCCCGCGCGTTCGGCGAAGCTCTTGAAGGTTTCATCCAAGAGCGGTGCGGAGCCGCAGAGGAACAGGCGAATGTTTTTGCACAGCTCCGGCGTCAGGGCCGGATGGGCCGCCAAGCGCACATAATATGTCGGCACGCCCATGAACACCGTGGCGCGCGGCAGATCGGCGATGACGTCATCGGCGGCGTACTTGGCGTGGAAGATCATGCCGGTGCCGTTCAGCAGCACGGTATTGATGGCGACAAAAAGCCCGTGGGTATGAAAGATCGGGAGTGCGTGCAGCAGCACATCCGCAGGGCCGAACGTCCAGGCCTTGTGCAGCGCTTCGGCATTGGCGGTGAGGTTGGCGTGACTGAGCATCACGCCTTTGGGTTTGCCGGTGGTGCCCGAGGAATAGAGGATCGCGGCTAAGTCCGACGGTTCGCGCTGAACGGTTTCAAATTTATCCGACAGTCCGGCGCTGCGCTCCATCAGCGTGCCGCCGCCGTCCGCGCCCAAGGTCAGCAGATGCGGAATACGGCGTGTGGCGCAAAGGGCGGCGAGCGCGCCGGCGTTGGGATCACCGAGCACCAGCGACGGTTCGGCATCTTCCAGGAAGTAGTCCAGCTCGTCGGCGCGATAGGCGGTATTGAGCGGCAGGAACACCGCGCCCGCGCGCAGGCAGCCGAGATAGAAGAACACCGCTTGCGGCGACTTCTCGATCTGCATCGTGACCCGGTCGCCGGGTTTGACGTTCAACCGCACGAGCAGGTTGGCGATGCGCGCCGAGGCCGCGTCGAGATCGCCGTAGGTGTAGACCTTGCCGTTTTGCAAGGTCATGAAAGGTGCGTTCAGGTCTTTCGGAAAGCGCGCGCGGAAAATATCGAAAAGATTCGCGTTCATGAGGCCTTCTTATCTCAAGAAGGCGAGGACGCAAGACCGCGCTTCAAGACGCCGCTGAAAGAGTCTTAGGCGACGATGTTCAGGGTCTGGCCGCGCAAGGGGTGCGGGCTCGGCGCGCTGCCGTCGACGACGGGCGCACGTTCCGTGGGCGGCGGCGGCGGCGGATTGGCGTTTTGCGCCGGACCGGGATCCTTCACGCGCGTCGTTTGGGTCTGCTGGAAACCCGCCGGTTCGTTGGTGATCTGATCCATGCTCGAATCCTGGGACTGTCCCGCGCCTCGCGTATCAGGCGTACGCGTCGCCTAAACTGGCCGGAAAGCGGCCCTGCGATCAACCCTCAAATCGCTAAGGGTTCATGGCTCTGAAATATATACAACTTTTAGTATATCTGCGGGCCCTGGGCCCTAAACCTTGGCAGGGGCTGGGCGAACAGCGCGTTTTTGCCGACTCGGCGGGCGGTTTCTGAAGGCCTGCCGTGGCTGACGATGAAGTGCCGCGGGCCCCGCGAATCATCAGCGTTCGCGGATGGCATCGCCGGCCACCAGCTTGTCGATCTGTTCCTGCGTGAGGCTGCCTTTCGGATCGTCCGGCGGCGGACGCGGTCCGCCCTTGCCGCGTTTGTCCTCGCCTTCCGACATGACTTCAGAACGACGACGCCGGTCGGGGCCGAAGTATGAGCCGCCGATGTCCACAAATGGCCGCGGACGTTCGATGACTTCGCGGATGCGCAGGATCAGGCTTTTGGCATTGAAGGGCTTGGCGACGTATTCGGTGACGCCCGCGTTTCGGGCCAAAATCACCTTTTCACGCCGTGTTTCCGAGGTGATCATGATGATCGGCGTGAACTTGAGATTGCTCTTGTCGGCGCGTACGGCCTTCAGCATTTCGACGCCGCTCATGGGCGTAAGCAAGGCTTCGCTCAGCACGATATCCGGCGGCCAACTGCGCATGATCGACAATGCTTCGCCGCCGTGATGGGCTTCGTCGATGCGCTTGCAGCCCAACGTCTCAAGAATACCCTTGATCACTCGCCGGATGTAGGCGCGGTCATCCACGACCAAGAAACTGATCGGTTTCAAATAGTCTGATGTGGCCGTTACCATGGCGCCGCGCCCATACTTACGCGTGAACCGGTACCCCTTCTGGCATCCGGCCCACCCCTAACCTTAAGGGGAGGATGTCCCCGAAACTTTAAGGTATTCTTTCTGTTAGGAAATTTAAACCCGTTACAAGGATTTCGGCGTGCCTAAACCGCTAATTGTAGCGACCCCCAAGGATTTGAACGCACACGCGCCAAGGACGTGGCAGCGCATGTTGTCCGGCCGGCGTCTCAACCTGATCGACCCGTCGCCGCTGGATATTGAGATCGAAGACATCGCTTTGGGCCTCGCGCGCAACACGCGCTGGAACGGCCAGACCAAAGGCGCCCATGGCTGGAGTGTCGCGCAGCATTCGGACCTGGTGGTGGAGATTGTGCGCCGCCTCAAGCCGCGCGCCGGCGCGCAGCTGCTGATGGCGGCTAAACTTCACGATGCTTCGGAATACGTCACGCACGATCTGATCACGCCGCTGAAAGCCGCCGTCGGCGATGTGTTCAAAGAGGTGGAACATCGCCTGACGCGCGCGATCTTTGTCCGCTTTGGCTTGGCGCCCGTGCTGGCGCCCGCCGACAAGGCGCTGATCAAGCAAGCCGACGTCATCGCGGCGGCGACGGAGGCCGTGCAGCTGGCCGGTTTTACCGCGGCGGAATGCAAGAAGGTGCTCAACTTCAAGGAAAAACCCCTGAAGGATGTGAAGCTGGTGCCGCTGCCGGTGGCGGAGGCGGAACGGCGTTTTCTGGAAGGCTTCCGCGTTCTGGAAAAAGCGATACAACTGCAGGCGCGTTAAGCGGACGCGATCCGCGCGCGAGAAGGGGGATGCCATCATGAAACCGAGCGGTTTTGCCGTAACGCTCTATGTCTTCGGCGGTGTGTCGGGATTGATCGCCGTGGCGCTGGCGGCGTTGACGTCTCACGGTCTGGCCGGCCTCGCGCCGACGGCGGAACAGGCGGTCGAATGGTTCAAGATCGGCACCGCCTTCCAGATGAATCACACGCTGGGCTTGATCGCGGTCACGGCGATTTCAGACCTTCTCGCCCCGGGGCGGCCGCGCGCGATTATGCGCGCCAGCGCCGTATTGCTGGCGGCGGGGGCGCTGCTGTTTCCCGCGGCGCTGTATTCGCTGTCGTTCCTGGGGCCGTCGTTCTTCGCGCCCTGGGGCGGTATCGCCGCCATGGCGGGCTGGGCGGGCTTCGCGGTCAGCGCGGTGATGGCCTTCGTCAAAACCGACGCGGCTTAAAGCTAGAGTCTGTCCGCTATTTTTCGCGCGAGGGATTCTTCCATCTTGCGCTGGGTGGCCTTGTCGCCGTTCTGCAGGAACACCGAAATGCCGAAGCTGCGGTCGCCCTTGCGCGCGGCGACGCCGTCGCCCCACCACAGACCTTCGTCGCCGATGTCCACCGGTACCGGATCGCTCGGGATGATCTCGTCCTTGAAAGCGTCGCGGAAGCTCTGCAGGAATTTCACCGCATCGCCGCCGCCCGCGGGCCAGACCATGGCGTTGAGGATGGCAAAACGACGCCCGCCCATGGGCAGATTGGGATCGTCGATGCCGGACGCATCGGCGTGGAACTGCCAGAAGCAGGTGGACGAATAGGTGCCCGGCGGCGCGTAGTCGCCTTTGCCGCCGACCTCGCCGTCGTCGCGGCGTTCGCCCGGCGTGACCTTGGCGCCGACCGCCGCCGATACTTCATCGTCGGTCAGCAGGGCGCAGGCATTGATGGGCGTGCTGTCCATGGCGTCGCCGCCGTCCGTCTCAAGCGCTGCCTCATGCATACGCCGCTCGCCGCTGAGATTTTGCGTCTGCCGGAATGAAAATACCGCCACGCCCGCAAGGGCAACGGCGGCGATGACGGTCAGACCTTTAGTGGCCGCGGACATAAGACGCTCTCCCTGATTTGTCCGAGAGATATAGGCCACAAAAGGCCCGCGATAAAGCCGGTGTTACGGGGCTGCGGCAGTTTTGCGGCGTCCGCGCCACACCCAGAGTGCGGCGAGCGCGGTAACCAGTCCGGCGGCAAACACCGGACCGGTGAAGCCCAGCCAGCTAGAGAGCGCGCCCAAGGCCAACGCGCCCATGGCGGGCCCGATGCGCGTCAAGGTAAACCAGATACTCAAGGTTCGCCCACGCATGTTGTCGGCGGCGACGGTCTGCGCGACGGTCTGCGAACTTGTCCCGGCGACCAAGAGGAAAAGTCCGCTCAGTCCAAACATGATCGCCGCGATCCAGAAGATCTTGGTGACCGCGAAGGCCATCGTGAACAGGCCGTTCAGCATCACCGAATAAATCAGGATCGATTCCGTGCGCGCGCCGCTGCCGTGTTTGCGCTGCACGAGATATATGCCGCCGATGGCCGCGCC
>JAIEMI010000009.1 GCA_019752235.1 Rhodospirillaceae bacterium | reverse complement strand
GACCAAATGAAGGAGGTACTTGAGGGCGAGCAGGCGCTCGGCTGCATCGGTCGATGGATTGCTTAGCTCCGCCCGAAACTGGTCGATCTTGTCAATGATGCAGGCATAGCCGGATCCCTTGGATGCCGGCGTGCCTGCTGGTAGCGGCACCTGACCGAAGCAGGCTTCGGGGATGTTCGGCCGGTTAGCGTAGATCGCCGCGAAATGCCAGTTCGTCGTCGACTTATCGTGCTCCGGCGTCGCGCTGTCACGGTATCTGTCCGCCCACGTAGCCGCGCCGGCAATGTCGTGCAGCGCCAATGGATCCTCGTCGGCGGTAAGCATCGCCTCGACCTGCTTGCGCACCGGCGCTTCCAGGTAGTGATTGGCAATCAGCGCAATGACGCGATGACCCCGTTCATCCCAGGCATGGGCCTGGCTGACGGTGCTAAAGACCAGAACGACCGTGACGAGAATACTGGCAGTACGCAAGCGACACCTCCCAAATCCAGCAATCACATAAGCTAGGATAAAGGCAGGTAAGGAATCATTGATCGAGATCAATCGCGGGCCGCCACAGCCAGCGGAACGCCCCGCGGGCCAATCCTATTTCTTCTGGGGCGGCTGACTGCCGTGCATCGTTTTCATGTCGTACATCATCTTTTCCATGCGGGCGTGCATGTCCTGCATGTCCGTCATCATCTTGTCCATAGGGCACGACGGCTCATCCTTCATGCACCGCTCCATCATCTGATGCATATTCGCCATTCGCTTTTCCATCTCGCCCATGTGGTCATTCATGCCGCGCATCATCGCCGACGGTTGCTTGGCCGGCTCAGCCGCAGAAACTTGGAAAGCTAGAAGGCTTAGCACGATGCCGGATAGCATTAAGATAGTTTTGTGATTAGCCATGGCTGTTCTCCTCTTTTGACAGTTTCGGGGTATGTGAAAACTAATTCTGTCGCGCGGCGCGCTTCAGTTGAGTGACGGAGGCAGGCCGCTTACCACCCTTTGCTTCAACCCAGTCACTGCGGGTCGCGTCCTCAAAGAGCTGGTGTGCCTTCCAGACAAGCTCGGTCCCAGACGCCGGATTGCGCGCTTCAAACTTGAATTCCCGGACTTCGCCCGGTGGAATAGTGGACATCCAGACGATGGACGCAATCCGACTGCCGAGCTTGCGTTGTTCGTGACTGTCGGCCGGGCCTTCGACGGATAATATGGTGACATCCTTGGGAATCTGAAGCTCGACTATTGTGGTCGCAACCTTGCCCTCTGACGGAACTCGAATCGTATAGATGACAGTTTCGCCGAGTTCAGCTTCCTTTGGTTGAACCGTAACATGTGCCGATGCAGCCGCACTGATGAGAACGGCCGCAACGGATATTGCAGCAAGCCTGAGGATTTTGGCGAAGAGCATAATAAACCTCCTGATTACCAATGGCTGACTCTTTATCTAAGCCCACGACCGCGCTCCCAGGCGGCCGTTCACTGAGCAGGCCTTGCACGACACCTGGCGCCGTAGGATTTTACGTCTTTCGACAGGCGAATCCACAGCGGTACGAAACCAGAAATCACGACCGGCAGCGTCAGCGTAGTTGTTGTGATTACAAGGGTATTGCGATCATTACCAAACCTGAGACAAACCAGAGGACGACTTGGATTCCAACTACCGGAGCGATCCACTTATGTATCTGCAACGATATGCGAAGTATCTAACCGACGCGCACAATCTCATCGCTGATGAACGCATACGGCGGCACAACCAAATTGGTCGGCGCGGGCCCTTTCCGAATCCGCCCGGATGTGTCGAACTGTGAGCCATGGCAGGGACAAAACCAGCCGCCAAACTCTCCTCTGGGGTCAAGGGCCTTGGTGCCGAGAGGGATACAGCCTAAATGTGTGCAAACGCCCACCAGAATGCAGTATTCCTGCTTCTGCACGCGGGCTTCATCTTTCTCTGGATCACGTAAGTCGCGAAGATCGACGCTGCGCGCCGCTGCAATCTCGGCCCCGGTCCGGTGGCCAACGAACAGCGGCTGTCCGCGCCATGGGACGATAGTCCGTTGTCCCTCCGCGATCCCGGCGACGCTGAACTCGGTGGTTGACGTTGATAATATATCGGCAGCGGGGTTCATGCTATCGATTAACGGCCACAGCATCGCGCCCACACCGACCGCGCCCACGGCAACTGTGGTGTGTAAAAGAAAATCACGGCGCCGCTCGCCACCAGCAGGCATTTCCGCTTGGCTCGTCAGAACCATGTCCTGATGCCGATGATGAAGCTGGTGCTACCGACACGTTCGCCAGCAGCACGGGCGAAGTCAGCGGTATTGCCGATTTTGCGCGAGTAGGAGATGCCTACATAGGGCGCAAACTCCCGCCGAATTTCGTACCGCAGGCGCAAGCCCAGCTCGATGTCCGATACTCCGGAGCCGATGCCGTTTTCGAGAACATCTTGAGCGGCGAGATTTACTTCGACCCGCGGCTGAAGAACCAGACGCTGCGTGATGAGCTGATCGTAGTAGGCGTCGAAGCGCCCCAGAACGTCCCCCTTGTTGGAGAGGAATAGGGCGCTGTCGATTTCGAACCAGTAGGGCGCTAGCCCCTCAATGCCGATGGTCGCATAAGCGCGCGATGGGTCAGGCTTGACGTCGTACCGCACGCCAGCCTGAAGATTGAAATACGGTCCGATCGCGCGGGCATAGAGTGCCTGGATCTCCGCGCTCTCAAGCGAATCCCGGAAACTCCCCTCTCCCTCGCTCTTGAGGACTACTCGGTTGAGGTCGCCGCCATACCAGGCTTCACCCTCCCAGCGATAGCCGTCTTTACCACTGCGTCCCTGAAACTCGGCAATGTTCAGCATGAACATTGAAATTCGTTCGGTGCCATGAGCGCGATGCGCGGCAGCACGGGCCGGGGCCATCACTTCCGAACCGAACACGGTGTCGGCGGCGCGATCGGTTGGCGCTGGTGGTGGCTCCTCACTCTCATAGACTGGAATGTAGTCCATACCCATGGAGTCCTTTTTGGGCACGGGCGAGGTATCGGACAGTCCCATGGGATTGCGATAATAGAGGATACGTCCCTTCTCCGACGGCATCGCTTGCTCTCCAACAGCAGCGGCGGGAGGTATCGGCGACGGCGCGCTCTGATTTTGAGCGCTGGCGCCGGATATGTTGTCATGGGCGTGTTCCTGCGCATGCGCGGACGGCGCGAACAAGAAGACGGCTGCGAAGACGGCGGCTGTTCTCACGGGGCATCTCCCGTAAGCGGCCGGACGCTGACCACCTGCATCATACCGGCGTGCATGTGATAGAGGATGTGGCAGTGGAACGCCCAATCTCCCGGCGCGTCGGCGGTGAGATCGAAGGTGACCTTCCCACCGGGTGCGACGTTCACGGTGTGCTTGCGCGGGTGGTGGCCAGGATGGCCGTTCACGACTTCGAAGAAGTGGCCGTGGAGATGGATGGGATGTGACATCATCGTGTCATTGACCAGAACCACGCGGACGCGCTCGTTGGTGCGGAATGGGATGGGCGCCTTCACCTCGCTGAACTTCTGGCCGTCGAGCGACCACATGAACCGCTCCATGTTGCCAGTCAGATGAATCTCCTTGGTGCGCGTCGGCGGTCTTGGATCGGGATTGGGGTCAAGGGCAACGAGATCGGTGTAGACCAAAACCTTGTGGCCGACGTCCTCAAGACCCTGGCCGGGCTCACCGGTGCGGTCCTTCGGCATTGGCGAGATCGTCTGTACGCCTGGGCCCATTTTGACCGTCGGTGCGTTGCGTGGATCGCGCATATTCATGTCGCCGTGATCCATGCCTGACGCAGCGTGGTCCATCCCGGGCATCGACGCCTGCTCGACGCCCCCCATTTTGGAATGATCCATCCCGGGCATTGCCGCGTGATCCATGCCGGGCATACTGGAGTGGTCCATGCCCGGCATCCCATTCATGTCGCTCATGTCCATGCCCATGTCCTTCATCGTCGCGAGCGGGCGCTTGCGCAGCGGCGGCACGGCAGCGACCATGCCTTCTCGCGGGGCAAGGGTTGCGCGCCCCAGGCCTGAGCGATCCACAGCTTCGGCCACGAGCGTATAGGCCCTATCTTCCGTGGGCGTGACGATGACATCGTAGGTTTCGGCGATGGCGATCTGGAACTCATCGACTTTGACCGGGCGCACGTTGTTTCCATCCGCTTGAACGACGGTCAGTGGCAGACCCGGAATGCGGACGTTGAAGTTCGTTGCCGCTGCCGCATTGATGAACCGCAGTCTGACGCGCTCTCCGGGCTTGAATAGCGCCGTCCAGTTATCCTCTGGGCCATGCCCGTTAACGAGGTAGGTGTAGGTGGAGCCGGTGATATCGGAGATGTCGGTCGGATCCATGCGCATCTTGGCCCACGTCAGCCGGTCCTTCAGCGGCTGATCCTGGCCAGCCAACAGACTTGCAAGCGTCTGCTTCTGGAAATTGAAAAAGCCGGCCTGCTGCTTAAGACGCTTTGCAATCATGTGGGGATGCATGAAGCTGAAGTCCGCCAGAATCACGACATGCTCGCGATCATAGGCGACAGGGTCGGGACCGGCCGGATCGAAAATCAGCGGCCCATAATGGCCCATCTGCTCCTGCAGGCCGGAGTGGCTGTGGTACCAGAAGGTACCGGCGTGTTTGATCGGAAACTCGTAGACGAATGTTTCTCCCGGACGGATGCCGGGAAAACTGACGCCTGGCACGCCATCGAACTGAAACGGCACAAGGACGCCGTGCCAGTGAATGGACGTGTCTTCGTTCAGCCTGTTGGTCACGGCAATGCGTACCTTCCGTCCCTCCTGAATGCGAATGATCGGGGCCGGGATCGTGCCGTTGATGGTAACGGCATGGCCGACTCGGCCGTCGATTCTCCACGGCGTGTGATCTATTGTGAGCGCAATTTCAGGTCCCGAAAGCGTCTCAAGCGATCGTGCAATCCCGGATGAGGCGCTCCTAGCCCAGCCGGGCAGCATTGCGTTGAGCGCAGCGCCGCCACCCGTAGCTGCTGCGGCGCTGATTAATTGACGACGATTGAAACGGTTGATCATCTTTCTACCTTGGTGGCGGCGGGCGGGATGGATCGGCTCTTAATCCTATACGCATTCGTCAGGATTAACCCTCCCAAGTCAGGTCCGATAGGGCTTCGGCCAGCTTCTTTTTTGCACGGCGAAGCCTCATTTCGATCGCTTTGGGTGTGGTCCGAAGCTGTGCTGCCGCCTCCTGCTGCGATAGGCCCGTAACCATCGTCAAGAGCAACGGTTCCTTGTAAAAGACCGGCAATGTGGCGATCATTTCGTCAAGGCGTTGCAACCGCACATCATCGATTGTCTCTTTTGAACTCAGTTCGGAGACGACCTGCTCATCGACGCGCTGAAATGCGAGGAGGCGAAGAAACCGGCCGCGCACGGCCTGGCGCCGAGCGAAGTCACGGCATTTATTCAGGGCGATGGCCCTTAACCATATCGAAAATTCCCTCGCCGGATCATAACGGCGCAGCGCGAGCCAAGCCGCTATCAGGCTTTCCTGCAGAACGTCGTACGCATCGTCGGGATTGCCTACGTAGCGCCGCACAAGCCGGTAGAGCGGAACCTTGTGGCGTATAATGAGTTGATCGAAGGCTTTTCTGTTCCCGTCCCTTGCCCGCAAGGCCAGAGTTGCGTCCGACTCGCCGGACGCCACCATTAGGGTTGACCCGCAGTCAGCGCCTCCAGGACCGTCTTATCGAAGCGCTCCGCCTGTTCGGGTGTCAGCGCGGCGCGCATCGCCAGGATATGTTTGATCGTTTGCTCTTGCAGAGCGCCCATAGCCAAATGGAACCGCTCGATCGCCTGTTTGGCCTGCGGCCCGTACTCGTGTTCCGAGCCAAGGGCGGCGGACAGATCGCGGTTCGCCGCTCGCATCTCGCCTTCCAAGGCTTTGCGGCTCTTCGCGAACTCCGCTTCAAGCGCGCCAATACGATTTTCCTGTTCAGCCGTGAGCCCGAGCTGATGATGCAGAACATCATCGAGGCTGGAGTTGCTTTGAACGCGGGTCAATCCATATTGGAAACCGACCCAGGCCCCGGCGGCGCCGGCGAGTGCGGTCAATAGGACTATCAGGACGATCGTTCGCGCGAGAGCGGTCACGCCTGGTGCCCGAGGAGAAGCGTCGATGGCGCGAGTCCTGAGTCCGGGGAGAAAACGCCAAACTCCGCCTCGCCATCAACAGTGCGGCTGGCAATAAGATTGCCTGTGATAACGCTGCTGAACACCATCAACGTTACAACAACTGTTTGCCACGCCACGATCACTCTTGTCGTTCGGGCCATGCGGTTATGGGCCTCAATGCCCGCCCAAACGTCAGCCTCCAACCCGCCGAGATCGCGGTCGGAGGCCCGTTCGTTAAGCCGCTGAATGTCTGCTTCAAGCATGGTGGTACCCTTTTTCCGTTACCTAGAGTTTATACGCACGGAGCCAATAAATCCCTCCGGTGAGAGGGATACGAATGACGGTTGCGTACTTACTTTTAGGGCCGAGATGCGCCATCCGGTTAGAGTCGCTACTATGCAAATCTTGGTGTTATGAGCTTTTATTGCCAGCAATCTTTCAAGGAGGAAATCACATGACCCTTCGTTATCTCGTAATCGGGCTTATGCCCCTCGTCTTCGCGACCGCAGTCAGTGCCCATCCGGCGGTGTCAGGGAGGCAGTCGCTTGAGAACGCGGCAACCGGCGCACTTCGGCTCATCCATGAAAGCGGTGACAACCATGCCACGGGCAAGGTCAATTCGATCGACCAGGCCAGCCATAAAGTGAATATCAGTCACAAGGCGATCAAGTCTTTGGGATGGCCTGCGATGACAATGGATTTCGCCGTGGCCTCTTCGGTTGATCTCTCATCGATCAAGCCAGGAACGGAGGTGGAGTTTAGCATTGAGAAGAATAAGGCGGGCGGATTCGAGATTCACTCCATCAAGCCGGTATCGACCAAGTAGGATAAACGTACGCGGCAGGCGATCTGGCCTGCCGCCACGCTGCTCTGACTCGTTACGCTGAATCATCTCTCTTCTGCTTGGGCAAATTGGAAGCCACACATGAAACAGATCTTGAGGGCCGCGCTTGTGCTAATCGCCATTGTGGTTGTTGGCGGCATCGGGGTCATTTACTCCGGTGTCTACAACATCGCCGCAACGGACCCCCACTGGAGTGTCGTATACCGGGTCTTAGAAACAATGCGTGATCGCTCGATCGAAGTTCGTGCGCGAGACATCACCGTGCGATCCGATCTTGATGATCAAGCCAGGATCGTCATGGGGACGGAACATTACGCGGCCCATTGTGCTGTCTGTCATGGCGCCCCGGGAGTCGAAAAGGGCGAGATCGCCGAAGGGCTTTATCCGCAACCGCCAAATTTGGCCCACAGCGCGGAGGACCATACGCCAGCCGAACTATTTTGGATTCTGAAGAACGGCATCAAGATGACCGGGATGCCGGCCTGGAGCGCACATAGCGACGACGAGTTGTGGGCGACAGTGGCATTCCTGATGAAACTTCCAGGCATGACGGAAGAGGAATATGGCAAGCTGGTGATGGCGACCCTGGCAATGGGCGGTCATCGCCACAGCGGCCCCGAGAGCAGTGGAGAGGGCGGTGCGGAGGAAAAAGAGCACGAGCATGCGCCTGCGCCAAAATGACGTTAAGTTGGCGGCCATGCGCTGCATAGCCGCCTTAAATCGGGAGCATTGACGTGGAATATGGAATGCCAGTTCGATCAGGCGCCCGCATCGCGGTGGCGATTGCGCGTTTTTATAGCCGCATCGTTCATCGCGCTTCTGCTCGCCTGGGTTTCTGAATTTCGCGGCGGCGAAGTGTTTGGGTTCGCTCAGCAGCATGTTTTAGCGATGCGACCGTTCTAGCGCTTCTCGGTATAGCGGTGTTTTCAGACGTGTTCTGGCACGCGAAACACGTATAGCGGCGCAGCGTAATTTGGCAGGTAGGCGGCGGCTCCGCTCTTGTGCGGCTCCCACCGAGTCTACGGTAGATGCAGGCGAAGCTGGTACCGTTCGCGATCCAACGGAGGGCGTCGTCGCTACGGCACGTTAGGGAGCATGGGGGATCCGTGGCGGTAAACGAAAACAGAGGTGTTCCCTCAGCGCTGGTGCAGCTGCGACAAGATCACACCAATTTTGCGTTTCTGCTCGACGCGCTTGAACGCGAAGTCAACTCCTTGGCGGCGGACGGTAGGGGCGACGCCCCCCTGATGCTAAGCATCGTCGCCTATTTTGAAGGTTATCCGGCCATCTATCATCATCCCGCGGAAGACGTAATCTACGGCCACCTTCTCTGCCATGTGCCAACGTTCGGCGAACGTATATTTGCGTTGCTGAAGGACCACGAACAATTGGCGGGACACACGGGCCATGTGCGCTCCGTTCTGGAGATCACAGATATTCACGACCCGGCGGGGCGGCGTAGAATTATCGACGAAGTTGGCGATTTCATTGCCGACGAGCGGCGACATATGAGCGCCGAAGAGCAGTCCTTCTTCCCCAATGCAGCGCGCTACCTGACAACTGAACAATGGGCGGAGGTTGGGCGAGCCAGACCGCAAGTCAAAGACCGGGCGTTTCTTAATGGCGGCTTCGATCAAGCACTGTCGGAGATAAAATTGGCGTACCTCGGTCGCAACCCACGGTGAGCCATCGGCGTAACTGTCCCATCCTATGCGTCACACACTCAGGAGCATGACGGGACACCACGGCCGCGCACCGCGGCCGATCTGGCGCAATGCCGCCTTGGCGCAATGATTGCCCGCCAACATTGGCTTCACATTCGGCCAAAGTTGCGTGAATTGATATGTGTCAATGCCATGGCGGCAACGATTGGCGTATATTTTAAATATTGGCGGAACACTCCGCCGAGGCAGCAAACGCGGAGCCCCTCCCTCAACTCCGCAATACCGGTGCCGCAGCTCCTCCCCCAAAGCGGCGCCGGTCTTTTTTTGAGAGTCCTCTCAGTAGGGCGTATCCCGCAACCGCAGCCGAAAGAACACCTTCGCGAGGATAATCTCCCCGAGAAAAAATATCGCGGCCGTTGCCAGGATATCCATAAGTGAAACGGGCAATACCAACCGGCTGATGACAAGCGGCAGGAGCGATTCCGGGACCTGATCAAGTCCGGTGACCTTACTGCTGGGCTGACGTCTCAGTCGTCGCTTCAAAAAGCTGGAAATGAGGTCGCCGGCCATTGCCGCACTTCCCATCAGAACGCCAATCCCGACGCCAAGTCCCACAAGTGGTGACGCCGCCCCGCTTGCAGTGATCGCGGCGATGACGCCCCGAATTGTTTTCGACCGGCCAAACAGCGGTTGGCCATCGCTGAGCACAATCCCGCCATCGAGGGGGTGCGCTAGGCGATCACCCAGTATTTTTTTGACAATCAGGGGAGCGGTGTTTGCCACTGTGAGCAAGGCGAGAAGCTGCGCGATCAACAAGACATGCATAGAATCGACCCAATTCACCTATCCAATCGGCGCAGTATCGCGGCGACCTGGTTCCGTGTGCGTTCAATGCTCCCATTGGCATCTACCGTGTGCCACGTCACTTGGCCCACCTGGTAAGTCTCCTGGCGTTCGACAATGGCTGTATCGGCATCCGACGCGTCCTTCGATCTTGCCGCGACGCGCGCCTTACGGACTTCCAGGCCCGTCTCTAACCACAAGCCTATAAATTTTACGCCATGGCGCTTGGCAAGATCCTCCACTGCTGCACGTTCCGCGGGTTTTGAAAATACGGCATCGATAATCGCGGGGTGACGGGCACGAACACATCGCCCTGCTGCATCCAACAGGGCGCTATAGACCCGTCCCGTCGCCTGTTCGGTATAAGCCTCGGGCGGCAGCCGTACTGTTTCCTCAACGCCGTGCAGGCGCTTGCGGAACACGTCGCTGCGAAAGACCAGCGCGCCCGGGCACTGCCCTAGTTTCGGAGCGAGCGCGGCTGCGACGCGGGATTTTCCTGTTCCTGAAAGGCCGCCGATCGCCGCAAGAACCGGCGCCCGGGAAGGCAGATAACCAACGGCAAGCTCTAGGTAGCTGCTTGCATCCCGCAACAGAGAAGAACGGTCACCGCCAGACACTGCTGCGCTAATGACTGTGACTTTGGCACGGATGGCGGCACGTACAGCCAGAAACAGCGGCAGCGCACGCACGCCTTCGATATCGTCCGTAAGACCGACGTAACGATTCAACACGCCATTGGCCAGCCAGCGTAGGCCGCGATGATCGATATCCATCAGAAGGAAGGCAAGGTCGTAGAATACGTCACCGGTGGCCAGGCCGTCGTCGAACTCGAGCGCATCGAACGGCGCTGGCCGGCCATCGAGGAGGACGATATTACGGAGATGAAGGTCGCCATGGCAGCGGCGGACAAATCCACCGGCGGCGCGGTTGTCGAGATAACGCTTATGTTCAGCACATCCTGCCTGCAGCAGGCCCTCCAGCTTGTCCACGAGACCTTGATCTACCGGGGCATCGCGTAACGCCGGGATGTTATCCAGCGCTGTCTTCGTAAATACCTCCCCCTCCGGCCGGGATATGACCGGTGCCCTCCGATGCATCGCTGCGATTTCTTCAGCCAGCGCGCCCATGATTGGCGCGTCAAGGGCGCCGCGGCATGCCATGCGATCGAGCAGATCGTCTTGATCAAAGCGCCGCATAACGAGCACCCAATCCAAGACTGTTCCGTCTCCGCCGAAACCAAGGGCGCCGCCCTCCGCCCTGCAAATTGGCCTGACTTCAATGTAAATACCAGGCGCAGTTGTCCGATTGATGCGCAATTCCGCATCAAGTACGGCATGACGATTTTCGATCGTCGAGAAGTCCATGAAGGGCAATTTGACTGCGCGTTTTAGCTTGTAGGCTAAGTCGCCGGCGAGAAAGACGTGAGCGCCGTGGGTCGAAATTCGTTCCACGGGCATCCCACCGTGCGTGCTGGGGTCCGACAGAAATACGATGGCCTCAGTTTGGGACTCAGTTTCTGTCATGTTTCAGCGCGCCTCGATTCGCGTCGCGCGGCCGGGATTTCGTGAAGATCGTGCATACTAAATATAGCGACATGACGCCGCCGCCGGCTTCTCACGATGCGACCGCGCCTGCGGGCAACTGCCGAGAAACACGTGATATATCCGCGCTAAGTTGTCCTGTTTGTGTCACAACGGGCGAGGTGTCCGAAAGAACGAAACTGAACCGCCGTCGATCGAGAGCTGCATTGCCGTTTTGGGCTGACTCCCGCGAGCAATCGGATTTTTCAACCCTCATAAAATGCGTGAAATCGCGTGAATGCCCTTGATGCCGGTACCGAACCGGGCGATGGCGTCGCGATGCCGTTCGAGCTCGCTGTACGGCAAGAAGCGCACACGCAAATCGGCTATTCGGCTGAACGCCGGGCGCCGAAGCTGCGTGCGCACTTCTTCCTCACGGGCATCCGGAGCAACCAGAAACAGTCCGTCAACGCCATGGAGATCACTGCTCAAGGCCAGATCCAGCATGCGCACGATTCCTGAATAAATCGATGTTGTATGCTCTACTTCGAAAGCCGCCATCACACGGGTACCGTCAGGGGCGAGCCATAGAACATCGATCAGCCGTATCGATTCTATGCCGGCAGAACCGTTGATCGATTCTGGAAGGGTGTCCAAGCAGCCTGCGCCCAGAGTTGCGCCGTCGAAACTTCGTCCGCGATCGTTGATCGCCATCCAGACTTCATAGCCAAGAGCGCGGCCGAGGTCTCTGAGCCATGCCTGGATCTCGGTATGAGTACGATCACTGGCGCTGGCTGCGGCCATGGATTTCTCCAAAGCCTTGGCGGCGTGGCGCACTTTCGACAGCTCCTCAAGCCAAGCATCGTGCGCGGTCGCATCGTGAGAAGCCGGCGGCGCAGAAAAGCGGCCCGTGCCTACGTCAAAGAGAAAACCCGCGAGCGCGCCGAAATCGTTGGAGAGAAGGTCACGGTAGGTCTGGTTCAGCTTCAGCATCCCCGACCGCATTGCGAGATACTGATCCCAGCGCCCGAGCTTAACTTTCGACCCCGTGACCGCGTTGAAGCCGTTGACGATCGCGGTGTTAAAGGGCGGCATCAGGGTCGGATGCAGAAAATATAGGAGATTTGCGACCGCCGGTCCAAGGCCCTTAATCGCAAGTTTGTCCATCGTTGCGATGCCTGCGACGAGCTCGTGCTCCGTGTCGCAACAGGAGCAATGCTGCAGGAGCCGGCCGAGCGCCCGCTGATTGTCCTGGTTCTCGTAAATGTCGGGGATTCGCAGCTTCGGTTTCCATAGAAACGCATGATCCGCGCCCTTGAAAATCTGCCGTTGTTCGGCGATGGAACCAACGATCGTCTCCAACGACGATCCCTTGTATACGTTGCCGAACCGCCCGGCCTCGATCTCTTCGACAACTTGCGCGATTCCGCGGCGAATAGATCGGAAATTCTTAAGGCGCTCCTCCCACAGAAACCACGTGCGATAGGTCGATCCCGGATCCTCTCGCCAACGCTCGATCAATACCCGCAGCAGATCAGTCACGTGAACGCCCCCAACCCTTCCCTGAAGCCGTAATATCAAAAAGTGACCAAGAAGCCCTTGGTCGGAGAGCAGACTGTACCTGACTTGGCCCCCAAAACCCACCACGAGATCAATGAGATAGAACCCTGCGGGGGCTGCGGCTTGGGCTCGCCGGCTGGGGCCGGTGGCGTCGACAGAATATGCCGCAGGTCACATTTATCGCTCGACGATTAGCGCGCACACCTGCGGACAACAGCACAGCGGTGGGCTCAGGAATTGGCTGTTGCTGAAAAGCACATGCCGCTTCTGGCCTAGACAATTCCTGACGGCATCACGTCGGGCGAAGCGCTCGATAGAGCGAAATTGATCCCGTCGGTGTTGGAATCACAGTGGTTTCTTCGACATCCGTGAAGCCAGCCGCAGCCATTAATTCCGGGAGGACGCCGTGCGCATTCGGCTCCGTGGTCGCCCGCCCATCGAGAACTTGAACGCCTGCACGGAATAGCGCCCTCATCAGCCGGGAGCGCTGCAGTCCAAAATCCGCGACGTGAAGCTCTCCGCCTGGATCGAGCGCGGCGTACATTGCCTGGAGACCGCTCGCCTTCTCCCGCATCGGCATGTGATGAAATGCGAGACTCGATGCTATTTTACCGACCCGATAATGCTTCAACAGCGTAGCGGCATCGTGGGCAAAGCCCTGATATAGTTTGACAGATATGCCGGCCGCGCCGGCTTTAGCCTGTGCGCGACTAAGCATGGCTGCGTCGGGGTCAATTCCGATGAGCTTTGCGCCGGGTTCCGCCCGACCGAGATGCAGCAGCAGCGATCCAGTGCCGCATCCGATGTCAGCGACAACATCTCCTCGCACTGGTCGAATTTGTTCGACAAGCGCATTCCGCCATCGCTTTTCACGCGTCAGCACCGCGATGCCGAAGTCGTAGAAGGGTGTAAGCCAGTGAAACCCAGCCGCAGGCGTGTATGCGTTGTCTACTGAACTCGGCCGACCGGAACTCATCGGTTTCATCCACTGCTGCCGATGTCTCATGTGTCGCAGGGTAACCATCCGCCGGGCGCCACAGGCCCCCAGCTTCACGCGGCGGCGGCGGGATTTCCGGTCGGTTAGTGCGGACGACCAGGATTTTATTGACGCCGATCAGCTAGCGTGCCGCCCGTGAATCTCGTGCGATGCGGCGTTCTCTCGGAGGACACGCCGGGCACGGTACGGCCTTTGTAAGTCTTGGAGACTTTGAGTGTCCAATCTTCATAGGCTCTGGCTTGCCCTTTAGCAGCGCGGTCACCTGCGCTTCAAAAGTCGCCTTATCGACGGCATACATTCCTCCACGCGCTCCCTCAAAACCACAGTTCCAAGCTGCCATGGCTTGTCCGTAACCGAGGGCGGACTGAATTCCCATTACTCCGCCATGGCGTAGGCCTTTCAGACCACCTGCTGCACAGTGTGAAATGAATCCCGCAGTACACCAGTCACCCGCGCCACACGTATCGACCAGTTTTGGAGCGTCAAATGGTTCTACATCACGCCAAGCCGAGATACCTCGCCCCAGCTTATGCCTGAACTTTAGACCTTTGGAACCCGACGTCTGGATTTCAACGAGTATGCTCGAAGCATCTGACATCGCTTCCGGAATACTGGCAAAACGTTGGTCAGCGTACTTAATGACGTGAGCGATTTTCATCGCTTCCGCGAAGAGCTTCGGGTCACCTTTTCCCGACGGTTCGAAAAAGACAACTGCCCCATCCTGGGAGGCCTTCTCAGCCATCATTAATGTAGAACGCGACAACCGATCCATAAATAAAACGGAAGCTCCTTCTAACTTGGGAGCAACAATCTCAACCGCATCGGTCGTCACGGGTTTGAAGCTGGGCAGCCTCTGACCACATTGAGGGCAGGACCAAGTAAAGCGATGCGTAGGTGCACCATCTTTCTGGCGTCTAATCTCTTGGATAATAATTGGCGTATGCGCCGTCGGTATACAGCTAGCTAAATCGAGCTTCACACCCCACTTTTTCATGTCAGCTTTGACGCGTTGCGACGCTGAATCCCCATTCATTCGAGCGATCGGATACGAATCCCAGCCCAAGTAAGCCAGGATCGTCAAAACGTTTCCGCTTGTACCCCCGGCCCACGCACGAATAGGAGCTTCGGCATCTGCGCTCACTAC
>JAIEMI010000142.1 GCA_019752235.1 Rhodospirillaceae bacterium | reverse complement strand
AGCACGTCGTTGGCTTCGAGATTGGTGAGGATCGCGGCGAGGTCGCCGGCCTTGGCGATCATCGGACCGGAGGTCGCGCGAAAGCCGACGCCCAACTCGCGCGCCACAATCTGCGCCAGCGTGGTCTTACCAAGACCCGGCGGGCCATGCAGCAGTACATGGTCGAGCGCTTCCTTGCGTTCGCGCGCGGCGGCGACAAAGATGCTCAAGTTTTCGCGAAGGGCTTTCTGACCGATAAAATCGGCAAGGCGCTTCGGGCGCAACGAGGCATCGTCTTCGTCCTGACGCGCCGCCGAAACCATGCGGGCTTCCTCAACCATTGGCGCTGCCCAATTCTTTCAGCGCGTTCTTGATCAGCGCGCCCACCGGCGCGGCACCGCCCGCCTCCTGCGCGGCGCGAGAGACGGCGCCGAAGGCTTCCATGCGGCCGTAGCCCAAGTTGACCAGCGCCGACACCGCATCTTCGACGGCGCTGCCGCCGGCCGCCCTGGCGCCGCGTCCGACACCGGCGGCGGTCGCCGCGGGCGCAGAGAAAGCAAAGGCGCCGATCTTGTCTTTCAGTTCCGTCACCAGACGCTGCGCGAGCTTGGGCCCGACGCCGCTGGCGCGCTTGAAAGCGGTTTGATCACCGGCGGCAATAGCTTGCGCGATCTGTTCCGCCGACAGCGCCGACAGAATGCCGAGGCCGACCTTCGCGCCGACGCCCTGCACCGTCATGAGCGTGCGGAACATCTCGCGATCCGAAGACGTGGCGAAGCCATAGAGATGGATGTGATCCTCGCGGACGTGGGTTTCAATGGCGAACTCCACGGCCTCGCCGGTCCCGGGCAGCGCCGCCAGGGTGCGCGCGCCGCAGAATACGAGATAGCCGACGCCCCCAACGTCCACTACCGCCCAGTCCTCGCCGACGGAATCCAAACGTCCGCGCAGTTTGGCGATCATCGCGCAACCTTCATGCCGCGCAGGGCCGACGCGCGGTGATGGGCGTGACAGACCGCGACGGCCAAAGCGTCCGCCGCATCCTGGGAACCGATGGCGCAGCCGGGCAGAAGAATGCGCATCATGGCGGCCACTTGAACCTTGTCCGCGTGGCCGGCGCCGACGACGGATTTCTTGACGAGGTTGGGTTTGTATTCAGCCACGAGAATCCCGGCGACAGCGGGCGCCAACATGGCCGCGGCACGCGCATGACCCAGCTTCAGCGTGGAAACCGGGTTCTTGTTCACGAAGGTGTCTTCGATGGCGCACTCATCGGGCGCGTAGGCCGCAACAAGGCCCTGCACTTCCAGGAACAATGCGCGCAGACGCTCGCCCAGCGACAAAGTCGTATTGGGCCGCACGACACCGTCGGCGACAAAGCTGAGACGATTGCCTTCACACTCGATAATGCCCCAGCCGGTATGGCGCAAGCCGGGGTCCAGCCCCAGGATACGCACTGTTCCAGACTTCACCGCTGCACTCACACCGCGCGCCGAACCGGCGACGGCGAGAGATTTAACCGCCGAGCTTGGCCATGACCTCATCGGACATTTCATAGTTGGCTGCGACGCGCTGCACGTCGTCGTTGTCGTCCAGCGCACTGAGCAGGTTCATCAAGGTTTCGGCGTCTTCCGCCGAAACATTCGTCGTCATAGTGGTCTTCCATTCCAGGCGCGCGGTTTCCGCTTCGCCCAGAACGGCTTCGATCGCTTTCTGCACGGCGTGCAGGCTGTCGGGCGCACAGAAAATGTCGTGGCCGCCTTCGCCGGACTGCACATCGTCGGCGCCGGCTTCGATAGCGGCTTCCATGACTTTGTCTTCGCTGCCGGCTTCCGGCTTGTAGTGGATCTGGCCCACGCGCTGGAAGGCGTAGGCGACGCTGTTGGTTTCCCCCAGGCTGCCGCCGTTCTTGCCCAGGATCGTGCGCAATTCCGAAGCCGTGCGATTGCGGTTGTTGGTGAGCGCCTCGACAATCAGCGCGACGTTGCCGGGACCGCGGCACTCGTAGCGTGCTTCCTCGTAGTTTTCCTGATCGGCGCCGCTGGCTTTCTTGATCGCGCGCTCGATGTTTTCCCGGGGCACACTCTCGGCCTTGGCGTCGGCGATGGCCGAGCGCAGGCGGGCGTTATAGGCCGGATCGGGCAGCCCAAGCTTCGCGGCGACCGTGATTTCACGGGCCAGCTTTGTAAACAGCTTGGCGCGCTTGGCATCCTTCGCGCCCTTCCTGTGCATAATGTTCTTAAATTGCGAATGGCCGGCCATCTGTCGTCTCTAAGCCCTTGAAAAGGGTTCCCTTCAGTCGTGCGTAAAGGCCGCCTATTCCACAATAAGCGGCTGATAATCCACGCCCTTATACCAAATGTTGTAGACCCCGCCTAGAGTCGGCCGTCCGGCGGCGCGATGCGGGGTATCGGGATGGCCGCCGGTTAGTAGACCGCGACGACGCGCCCGTTAACCTTGCGGTCCGCCAGATCCTGCAAGCCGTCGCGGATGCCGTCGAAGCCGATCTTGCGGTCGATCAGCATTTTGATTTTACCGGCGCGATAGAGCTGCGCGAGCTCGTCCTGCACCTTTACCATGTCGGGACGCGGGAATGACGGCACCGCGCCGATGATGGACAGGTTCTTGAGCGTCAGTGTGACCATGGGGATGTTGCCCCAACGGCCGCAGGCAAAACCAATCGGCAACAGACGCCCTTCCGGCGCCACGCACTCGGCGGATTTCTCGAACACCTCGCCGCCGACCGGATCGAACACGATATCAACGCCTTTGCCGCCGGTGGCTTCCTTGACGGCGGGCACAAAATCGCCGGCGGTGTAGTCGATGGCAACATCCGCGCCGAGGCTGCGGCAAACAGCGGCTTTGGCCGCGCCACCCGCCGTGGCGACCACTTTTGCACCTAAGGCTTTCGCGAGTTGGATCGCGGCGAAGCCCGTGCCGCCCGCGCCGCCGTGGACGAGCACCGTCTCACCGGCTTTCAACTGCGCGCGCCGCACCAGCGCCACATGCGCCGTCTGATAGGCAATCGTGAAGGCCGCGGCGTCGACGTCGTTCATGCCTTCCGGCACCAGATAGGTGGATTGCTCGTAGGCTTTGCATTCATCGGCGAAAGCGCCGTGGCCCATGAAAAAGGCCGAGACGCCCATGACTTTGCTGCCTACGGGTAATGTTGTATGCGGACCGGCCGCGAGCACCGTGCCGACGAATTCCAGGCCCGGCGTGAAGGCGCCGGGCGGCGTTAAGGGATAGGTGCCGCGACAGAGCAGCACGTCCGGAAGCGCGAGGGCGCTGGCGATGACTTTAATGCGAAGCTCGCCCGGCCCGGGCGCTTCCAAGGCCTTCTCGGCCTTAGCGAGCACGACTTTGGGTTCGCCCTTCCCCGTCACTTGCCACGAACGCATCACGCCCCTCCCCGAGACCGCACACCGTAGGGACGGTATCATAAGGCCGCGGCTCGTAAGGCGCTATGCCGGGCCGGCACATCTCGCGGGATCCTGGCGCACGAGCGCAAATTGGGCGTAGATCGACAACATCCAAACGGCCATTGCGGCCATCATCGCGTTTTCCGTGAGCGAGACAAAACCCAGCGGAACCTTGCCGGCCCCGCCAGCATGTTGTTGCCGATCAGGTATAGGTTGTTGGTTCCGCCGGTGAGGTTATAGAACAGCGTGTCGCCGCGCGGCGGCGTAACGCGAGCGCCATGACCAAAGGCAAACTCTCCGGCTTTACGGACGGGTGGGAAGCGAAAACCTTTTTATGGGCGCACGAAGGCGTGCGGCCTGAAGTACCTCGGTCTGAAGTACCTGGTCCTTAATTATATCGGCACGGCGCGCTTCAGCACGCCGCCCACCCGGATCGGTTCGGCGCGCAGCGCAAGCCCCGTCTGGTCGTCGGTTTCCACATACACGCCGCAGAGCGTGCCTTCGCCGTCGGCCGGCTCCAGACGCTCGGTCGGCATTTTGGTGACGAAGCGCTGCGTCGCCGTGTGCTTCTTCATGCCGATGACGGAATCGAACGGCCCGCACATACCCGCGTCGGTTTGAAACGCCGTGCCGCCCGGCATGATGCGCGTATCGGCGGTGGGAATGTGGCTGTGGCTGCCGACCACCATCGACGCGCGGCCGTCGGCGACGTGGCCCAGCGCGCCCTTCTCGCTTGTCGCTTCGCCGTGCACGTCAACAATGATCGCGTCGGCGGCCTCGCGCAGCGGATGATGTTCGAGACATTCCTCCAACGCCCGGAAGGGATCGTCCATGGCGTCCATGAACAGGCGGCACATAACCTGGATCACGATCACGCGCCGGCCCTTTTGCGTCGTGAACAGACCAAAACCACGGCCGGGCGTTTCGACGGGAAAATTCAGCGGACGCAACAGGCGCGGCTCCGCCGATATGAAGGAGATGATTTCGCGCTGATCCCAGGCGTGATTGCCGAGCGTGATGACGTCAACGCCCGCGTCGTAGAAATTCTGGCAGATCGCCGACGTGATGCCGAAGCCGTGGGCGGCGTTCTCGCCGCAGGCGACGACGAAATCCAAACCGAGATCGCGGCGCAGCTGGGGCACATGGGTGACGATGGCATCCCGTCCGGGCTTGCCCATGATGTCGCCGCAATAGAGAAGACGCATACCGATACCTTACCTAGACGATGCGTGGCGTGCCGGCGAACCCGTTAAGGCTTCGCCGCGCTATTGAACCACAGCGTACGCCGGTCGGTCACCACCGCATCCATGGACTGGTCGTGGCCATCCACGGGCACGGCCGCCACTTCCTGTTCGTCGTAGGCGACACCGATCACGAGAATTTTGCGTTCGATCCGCAGCGCCGCAACCGTGCGGTCGTAGTAACCCGCGCCATAGCCCAGGCGCTGGCCGGTCAGATCGAAAGCAATCAACGGCAGCAGCAGCACGTCGGGCGCAACCACACTGGCGCGCGCGGAGGGATGCTGCGTGCCAAAGGGGCCGGAGTCCAAAGGATCACCGGGCGTATAGTTGCGGAAAATGAGTACCTGCCCCTGCCGCGCCGCCACGGGCAGCGCGACATCGCCGCCGGCGCTCTTGACCGCCACGAGCGTGGGCCGGATGTCGATTTCATCGCCGAGCGGCCAGTAGCCCGCGATGCAGTATCCGGCCGTGGGCAGTTCGGCGGTGATGCGGTGCGCGAGCGCGGCGGCGGCCTTCGGGCCGCGCGCGACATGTGCTTCACGCCTTTGCGCGAGGACGGCACGGCGCATCGCGGCTTTGAGTAAAGCCGCGGAATGAGACAGATCAGGCATTACAAAAGCCGCTCAGAAACCCCCACCCGGCCAGCGGGTGCAAAGCAGACGCGACGACTTCTAGTCGAAGTGATCGCCGGTGGATATCTCTAATCGAAGTAAAAGTGGAGCCGCCGAAGCCGTCGGCCTCTTGTGAACCGCCAATGGGCCACAGGTATAAGTGGGCGCCATATCACCGGACCAAGCAGTGATCCGGCGAGGGACAGCTCCCGATAGTCGATTATCGCCCCTGGGGATACGAAGGTCTAACCTGCCCAGCAGCTCCAGCCCTAATCTAGGTACCTGCGAGCCTCGCGGCAATACGCTCAATTCGCTCGGAGACGCCGTCGATGGCCGTGGCGGCGGCTTGTTCCGCGGCGGCACGGGCCGTTTCGACCTGGTGTTGGGCTGCGCCTTGGGCGGCATCCAGCGCGGCGGTGGTGTCGGAAAGCTCATCGGCAACGAGTAAGGCCACCATGACCAGTAGCAGCGGCTCGCTGACCGAGCCCGAACTCGGCACCGCCTGTTCGGCCTTCTGGTCCAAGTAGCGGCCCAGGCGCGCCAAGTTAGCTTCCTGCCCGTCGTCGCAGGCGATCTGATACTGCCGCCCGCGAATGGTGATGGAAACCTGCCCCACCCGCTTACTCCTGTAACGCCGTCGAGAGGCGGCCGATGACTGCGTCGAGCCTGCCGGCGACCCGGCCCGAGGTGGCTTTCAGATCCGCATGCGCACGCGACAGCGTGCCGAGCTTTTCTTCCAGCAGCATCGCCGTGGTGGCGGCTTCGGTGGCTTGGAGATTGAGGTTTTCCGCAGTCTCCGCGGTGCGCTCCCGCACGACCAGCGCGGCGGTCTCCAGACGCACCAAGGCCCGATCCAGCCGTTGAAGTGATTCTTCAACGAGGACCAGTCTATTGTTATCTTGGTCTTTCAATGGAATAGCGCCCCAACCTCGAATTCAGAATGAAGCATAGGAAGGACTCCGCGGCGCGTCAACACGCGTCCTCCCGGTGCCCCTCATGGGAGGGTCTATTCAAGTGGAGCGCTGCCCTTTATATGTCGCGGCTTCGCCGCGCGAAGGGATGATATCTTCCGCGCCGCCAACGGTTTTACCGCCCATTTCAGTCAGCCCTTTGCCAATTAAGAGGATGCCCCCTTCATGAAGATCACGCCCCGGGTCAAAAAGATTCTGTCCAACTACGAGAGCGATAACCCCGGTACCAAAGCCAACCTTGCCCGCATCCTCATGCAAGGCCGCCTCGGCGGCACCGGCAAGCTGGTCATCCTGCCGGTCGACCAGGGTTTCGAACACGGCCCGGCGCGCAGCTTCGCCGCCAATCCTCCCGGCTATGAACCGCACTATCACTGGCAGCTGGCGATCGACGCCGGCCTGTCGGCCTTCGCCGCGCCTTTGGGCATGATCGAAGACGGCGCCAGCACCTTTGCCGGTCAGATCCCCACCATCCTGAAGGTCAACAGCGCCAACTCGCTGAACGGCGAGAAGGACGCCCCGGTGCAAGCCATCACCGCCGGCGTGCAAGACGCCCTCCGCCTGGGCTGCTCGGCCATCGGTTACACGATCTATCCCGGCTCGGCCAACGCTTACGACATGATGAACGACCTGCGCGCGCTGACCGCCGAAGCCAAGGATGCCGGCCTCGCCGTCGTCGTGTGGTCCTACCCGCGCGGCAAGTACGTGACCAAGGACGGCGAGACCGCTTTCGACGTCATCGCTTATGCCGCGCACATGGCCGCGCTCATGGGCGCCCACGTCATTAAGGTGAAACTGCCGACCGACGTGCTGGAAGCGGGCGAGGCCAAGAAGGTCTACGAAGCACAAAACATTCCGCGCGGCACCTTGGCGCAGCGCGTCAGCCACATCGTGCAAAGCTGTTTCGGCGGCCGCCGCATCGTGGTGTTCTCGGGCGGCGCCAAGAAGGGCGAAGACAGCCTTTATGAAGAAGCCAAAGCCATTCGCGACGGCGGCGGCAACGGCTCGATCATCGGCCGTAACGCCTTCCAGCGCCCCCTGCCCGATGCGCTCAACCTGCTGGGCAAGCTGGTCGATATCTACAAAGGCAAAGAAGAGTAGTTTTCTTCCGTGTCCGAAGGCTGCCGCCTTTACCTGATCACGCCGGATCACATCCCGGATCTGGACGCCTTCGCCGGTCTCCTGCGCCAAGCGCTGGAGGCGGGCGATGTCGCCTGCGTACAACTGCGCCTGAAGGGCGCCGACGATGCGGCTATCGCCACGCATGTGAAAAAACTCATGCCCGTCTGCCACGGGCGCGACGTGGCCTTCATCCTCAACGACCGCCCCGACCTTGCCGCGGCGCTGGGATGCGACGGCGTGCATGTGGGGCACGAGGACACGCCTTACAAAGACGCGCGCGCGATTGTCGGGCCACAAGCAACGGTTGGAGTGACCTGCAAGGACTCTCGTCATCTGGCTATGGAATTGGCCGATGCCGGCGCCGATTACGTGGCGTTCGGGGCATTCTTTCCCTCGTCCACCAAGGACGACACGACGCCCGCCGATCCCGAAATCATAGAAATCTGGACCGAGACCACGACCGTTCCGTGCGTGGCCATCGGCGGCATCACCGTCGAGAATTGCGAACCGCTGGTGCGCGCCGGCGCGGATTTCATCGCCGTCTGCGGCGGCGTCTGGAATTATACTAACGGCCCCGCCGCCGCCGTGCGGGATTTCAATGAAATCTTCGCCCGGCTGCGGTAAAAAGTACCCCAGGTAGCGTGCCGCGAGGCATACACCGCTGAAGGGGGTTTTGTTGCGTGTCACGTTTCAGGGTGGCGTTCCGGCGCCTGACTCATCCCATTACGATTGCTTTCGCGCTCCTGATCATTGTCGGGGTGGCGCTGAGTGCGTTGATCGGGGCGCAGCGCGCGGAACACGCGCGCGTGCAGCATACGATGGAAGTGCGCGAGGCCCTCATGTCCTTGCGCCTGTCCATCGACGAATCCCAGAACGCGATCCGCGGCTTCATCATCACCGGCGGCGAAGACTTCCTCGAACGCTATAACGCTGCCAAGGATCTCCTGCCGCTGCAGGTGTCCAACATCCGCCAGCTCACCGCTGATAATCCGGTCCAGCAGCAAGCCATCGAAAAATTGGGACCGCGCGTTGAGGAGCTGATGCGGCTTTTTGAGAACCGCGTCGAGACCATGCGCACGCAAGGCCGCGAGGCGATCCTCAACAATATGGGCCGCGCCGGTAAGGTCATCACCGACGAAACCGCCGCGTTGCTGGACGCCATGGCGGCAGAGGAAGCGCGTTTGCTGTTGGAGCACCAGACCGACGCCGAACGCTCGGCCATGGCGCTCCAGGTGCTGGTGGTGGTTTCGCTGCTCGCCGCCATCACCTTCGGCCTGCTCAACGCCATCGAAGGTTCGCGCCAGCGCCAGGCCATCAAAGCCGGCCACGACGCACTGCAGGAAACCCACCAGAAACTCCTGGGCGAAGTCGCCGAACGCGAAAGAATCGAACACCAGCTGCGTCAGGCGCAGAAGATGGAAGCCGTGGGGCAGCTTACGGGCGGCGTGGCGCACGACTTCAACAACATGCTGGCGGTGGTGATCGGCGCGCTCGACATCGCCCGCAAACGCCTGTCGCAAGGCAACACCAAGATTGAGACGCTGATTGAGAATGCCATGGAGGGCGCCAAACGCGGTGCGCTGTTGACCCAGCGCCTGCTCGCCTTCTCGCGCCAGCAGGCCTTAAAGTCCAAAGTGCTCGACATCAATCACCTGGTCTCCACCCTGTCCGACCTGCTGCGCCGGAGTTTGGGCGAGAATATCGCCATCGAAGTAGTGCAAGGCGCCGGACTGTGGCGCGTCTTTGCCGACGGCCACGAGCTGGAAAACGCCCTGCTCAATCTGGCCGTCAACGGCCGCGACGCCATGCCCGATGGCGGGCGTCTGACCATTGAAACCGCCAACCTTACCGTCGATGCGCGTTATGCCGCCGAACACGACATCGCGCCCGGCCCCTATGTCATGCTCGGCGTCAGCGACACCGGCACCGGCATGACGCCGGATGTGGCCGCGCGCGCCTTCGATCCGTTCTTCACCACCAAGGACGTCGGCCAGGGCACCGGCCTGGGACTGAGCCAAGTGTTCGGCTTCGTCAAACAAACCGGCGGGCACGTCAAAATCTATTCCGAGCCCCATCAGGGCACGACCGTGAAGATTTATCTGCCCCGTCACGAGGAAGACGTTGCCGCCGCGCCCGCCGAGAGCACGCCACCCGCCGAGAGCACGCCACCCGCCGAGAAAGATGTGGCTGAAGGACACATGCCCGCGATGGTGCTGGCCGTGGAGGACGACGACACCGTGCGCCTGCTGACGGTCGCGAGCCTGGAGGAGCTGGGTTACACCGTGCTCGCCGCGGCCAGCGGCAAGGACGCGCTGGACATTCTGGACCGCCACAGCGAGATCGCGCTGCTGGTCACCGACGTGGTGATGCCTGAGATGACGGGCGGGGCGCTGGCGAAAGAAGCCCTACGCCGCCGCCCCCGCCTCAAGGTGCTGTTCACCACCGGCTATACGCGCAACGCCATCGTGCACAACGGCAAACTCGATACGGGCGTGCACCTGCTGAGCAAGCCGTTTTCGCTGCAGCAGCTTTCACAGGCGGTGCACCGGGTCATGGGAAGCTAACTTGGGATTGCCGCGACGGCGGCTGACATTCAAGATTCCGTGTGCGGCGCCGTGCCCACTGGAACGGCCTCACAGCATGGCCTAGAATACTTCCATGAAGAGCCTGCGTCGTATTGCAATATGCTTTCTGCTGGTCGTGGCGGCCTTGTCCGCCGTGCGCGCGGTGCCGGTCTTTGCCGCACAAACCATAGCCGTCACCGCCCCGCACCACTGTGAATGCGACGAACTCTGCAATCTCGGTAAATCCGCCTGCGGCGAACAGGGCGTTTGCGCCACCGCGTGCAACGGCCTCATGGCCGCCGATATTACGGTGACGCCGCCCGCGGCAAACACACGCGACAGCCTGCGCGGCTTGCTCACCGCAAGGCACGACGGCATCAGCCGTCCGCCGCCTCTCGGCCCGCCCAGGGCCTGACTCCGTCCTAAACGCACCCCGTAGAGATATCCTTTAGCGATTCCGGCGTGGCCTTCGCGCGCGCCGGGTGGAACGGATTATATCAATGACGACCTTACACCTCAGGGCCAACCGCGTCTGGGCGGGTCCGTGGACTTGTCTACTGCTCTGCGCCTTGCCGTTCTCCGCCGCCGCCAAGCCGATCTCCTATGTCGGCGGAACGATGGTCATGGTGGAGAACGATGAGACCGGCAACACCCTCAACATCGACTACACCTTCTCACCGCGCGCGGCGGCGGCGCTGTATGTCAAACATGAAATACAGGGCAACGTCTTCACCGCGGTGGGGCCGCAGATCAACTACCTCGTCAAGCGGTGGAACATGCCCGACGGCCAGGGCAACGTCTTCACCATGTCCGGCGCGGGCACGGCCATCGAGAACAGCGGCAAAAGCCATTTCGCCGCGTGGACGGGCGTGCTGGCGGACTACGAGACACGGCGCATCTTCACGTCCTACGAACTCCGCCTGATGTACGCGCAAAATATCGAGACGTCGGTGTGGCAGCGGGCGCGGGTCGGCTTCGCACCTTATCTCGCCAATTACGAAGACCTCAATACCTGGTTCATGGTGCAAGTGGACCATCACCCCGACAAGACCCACGCCACCACCGTCACACCGCTGGTGAGGCTGTTTTATAAGACGCTGCTGGTCGAAGGCGGCGTGAGCACGCGGGGCACCGCGATGATTAACCTCGTCAAACAATTCTAGGAGCACACCTCATGCGTAAACTCATCATTCTCGTCTCCGCCCTCACGATCAGCAGCGGCGCCTCCGCCGAAACCATCCTCACTTCGGTCAACGGCATGGTCTGCGCCTTCTGCGCCACCGGCATCGAAAAGTCCTTCAAGAAACAGGCCGCCGTCGACACGGTGACGGTCGACTTGGATAAGAAGCTGGTGACGCTCAACACCAAGCCCGACAAGACACTGGACGACGCCGTGATCAAGAAGGTCATCGGCGACGCCGGTTATGCCGTGGTCAGCATCGAGCGGAAGTAAGAGCCATGAAAACCGTACAAGCCCGCGAGGCGGTCATGTCCTCGCTGGCGCTGTTCACGTCGCTGGGAACGCTGCTGTGCTGCGCCCTGCCCGCCGCGCTGGTCGCCATCGGCGCGGGGGCGGTGCTGGCGGGGCTGGTGACCGCCGTACCGCAGATCGTCTTCCTGTCGGAGCATAAGGTGGCGCTGTTTGCCGTCGCGGGCGCGATGCTGGCGGCCAGCGCGGCGTTGCGTTACGCCAACCGCCATGCGCCCTGCCCGGCGGACCCGCGCCTGGCCGCATCCTGCACGCGCCTGCGCCGCATCGGCGGCGTGGCGCTGTACGGTTCCATGGCGGTGTATGCAGTGGGATTCTTTTTCGCCTTCGTGGCGGCGGAATGGGTGGGATAGCGGCCTAAACCACCGGCGCCCACAGCACGTCGGTGATCGCCTCCGCTCCCGACGCCAGCATCACCAGCCGATCAAATCCCAGCGCGGCGCCGGTGCACGCGGGCAGATGCTCGACCGCTTTCAAGAAATCCTCGTCCACGGGCGTCGCGTTGCCGTAGAGCGTGTCGTACAGCGCGCGGTCGTGGGCGAAGCGCGCGCGCTGTTCGGCGGCGTCGGTGAGTTCGGAATAGGCGTTCGCCAGTTCCACGCCGCAGGCGTACAGCTCGAAGCGTTCGGCGACGCGCGCATCGCCCGGCTTGCGCCGCGCCAGGGCGGCAAGGTTGGCGGGGTATTCGCACAGGATCGTCGGCGCGCCCTCGCCCAGCGTCGGTTCGATGCGTTCCAGCATCACGCGGAAGAACACATCCTCCCAGGTGTCGCTGTCGCTGACGTAGAGGCCTTTCGCGCGCGCAGCGTCGCGCAGGTGTTGCGGCGGCGGCGCCAAACTGTCGTCGGCCGTGGCGAGAAGGTCGATGCCGGTGTGGCGGAGGAAAGCGTCCTGCACCGTGAGCCGTTCGGCGGGGCGCGCGGGATCGCAGGTGCGGCCCTGCCAGCGGAGGAGGATGCCGTCTTGCCCCCCGCTTTTTGGCAGCGTGCGCTCCGCGGCTTTGGCCACGCCGAGCAACAGCTTTTCGCAGTCGTCCATCACCGCCGTGTAGTCGGCCCCGGCCCGGTACCATTCCAGCATGGTGAATTCGGGATGATGCAAAGGGCCGCGTTCGCCGTCGCGCCAGACGCGGGCAAGCTGCATGATTTTATTCATGCCGCCGGCCAGCAGCTTCTTCATGGCGAATTCCGGCGACGTGTGCAGGTAACGCGGCGTCGTGCCTTCATTGAGCGGATCGCGCAGCGTGGTGGCGAAGGGCCGGATGTGACGCTCGATGCCGGGCGAGACCTGTAAGGCCGGGGTCTCGACCTCCAAAAACCCTTCGGCCTGGAAATAGGCCCGGATGGCCTTGGCGGCTGCGCGGCGGGCGTCGAGATAGGGCCTGCGGCGGGCCAGGTTCTCGGGGTGCCACCAAGAGGGTTGGATCGTGTCGGTCATGGCTTCTTAGACCACTCCAAGTGGCGGAAATCCAGGCTCCGGTGGTTGCCTCGGGGGGCCCGACCTGATACAAGCGCGCGCGATTCATGGCCTTTTCCGGCACACATCCCAGCGAAGAAGACGGACCTAACTCCTATGAAGATTTCAGCCAACTCAATCCGCCCCGGCATGGTTCTCGATTACGAAGGCAAGCAGTGGATGGTGCTTAAGAACCAGGTCGTGCAGCCCGGCAAGGGCGGCGCCTTCATGCAGGTCGAAATGCGCGACATCAAGTTCGGCAACAAGAGCCAGGGCCGCTGGCGCACCGCCGACACCGTCGAACGCCTGGAAGTGCGCGAGTTGGACTGCACGTTCCTGTTCAAGGAAGGCGACATGTTCACCTTCATGGACTCCACCACCTACGACCAGTTCGCCATCTCGGCCGAAATGCTGGGCGACCAGGCCGCCTTCCTGCAGGACAACATGGAAGTGTCGGTCAACTTCATCGAAGGCGTGCCGGTGAACGTGAAGCTGCCGCAGACCGTGATCTTGCAGGTCGTGGAAGCCGACCCCGTCGTGAAGGGCCAGACCGCCGCCTCGTCCTACAAGCCGGGCTTGCTGGAAAACGGCCTGAAAGTGCTGATCCCGCCGTTCATCGAGGCGGGCACCAAAATCGTCGTCAACACGGAAGATGTGTCCTACGTCGAACGCGCGAAATAAGACCCGGATTTAAGGACGACTTATAATGGCGGTGCGCTCGGCCCTTTGGACGGTGATGACGGGCGCGGCCCAGAAAGCCGCCCGTGCGATGAAGCGCGACTTCGGCGAGATCGAGCAACTGCAGGTCTCGCAGAAAGGCCCTGCCGACTTCGTCAGCGCCGCCGACATCAAAGCCGAGAAGATCCTGCGCGCCGAACTGCTGAAGGCCCGCCCGCGCTTCGGGTTCCTGTTGGAAGAAGGCGGCGAAGTGAGCGGCGAGGACGCGCACCACCGCTGGATCGTCGACCCCATCGACGGCACCACCAATTTCCTGCACGGCATTCCGCACTTCGCCATTTCCATCGGCTTGGAGATGGACGGCGAGATCATCGCCGGGCTGGTCTACAACCCGATCGTCGAAGAGATGTATTACGCCGAGAAGGGTAAAGGCGCGTTCCTGAACGACAAGCGCCTGCGCGTGTCGTCCCGCGTGAACCTGACCGATAGCGTGATCGCGACGGGCATTCCGTTCCACGGCCGTCCCGGCCATAAGCCGTTCCTGAAGCAGCTTGAGCGTGTCATGGGCGAAGTGGCGGGCGTGCGCCGCATGGGCACCGCCTCGCTGGATTTGGCCTACGTCGCCGCCGGACGCTGCGACGGATTCTGGGAGCAAGGCCTGCGGCCCTGGGACATCGCCGCCGGCATCATCCTGGTGCGCGAGGCGGGCGGCTTTATCACCGACCTCCAGGGCGGCAAGGATTTCATGGCCACCGGCAACGTCCTGGCGGCTAACCCCAAGCTGCATAAGCAGCTTTTACCCCTGCTAAACGCTGCTTAAGGGCCATGCGCCGCCGCCGGCGCGCTATCTGTGGTAGCGGGTTTCCCCTACAGATTTGTTGCTTCAATCCCGTTGTGTAGACCACACCCGACGTTGTACGTTGAATGTCAGGGAAAGACGCGCAAAGTTCCGTTATTTCAACGACTTTGCGGTAAATGGGGTTGGAGAGTTCCGTGACGAAAACCATGCGGCAGCGGTTGCGACTGGGGACGCACGCATCCGTTGCGGCGACGGGACTGGCTACAGTCCTCGCGCTCTCTGTTCCCGCTTACGCCGACGGCGACGCTCAGGCGAAAGCGCGCGGTCCGGGCGTGGCCTCCTTAAGCGCGCTGCGCCGCGACGTGGTGGTCGACCTCAGCGCCCTCGATGCCTTGCCGCGGACGCGTGGTCCGCAGTTGTTGATCGCGCAGAACAGCGCCGGCCCTTTGGCTCCTATCTTCAATGACAGCACGCCCATCGTGCTGCAGCCGCCACCCGGCGTCGCACCGGTTTTGATTCCGCCCGCGAGCATGAAGGGT
>JAIEMI010000201.1 GCA_019752235.1 Rhodospirillaceae bacterium | reverse complement strand
AAGCCTTGCCGGTCTCGAACCCGGCGCGGGTGCGCAAGGTAAAGGCGTTGGCATCCCGGGCGAAAGGCACCTGGTCGACATTCTCGTAGCGCAGCCGCATATCCAGCAGCGGCTTTATCAGGCTCACGGCTTCTTTGATTTCGCTTTGCGCCTGCGCCGGCGCGGTCATCAAACCGGCAGCCGCAAGAACCACAGCCGCCGAAAACTTATTCTTAAAATCCGTAACGTTCATATGCCCCTCGTCTGGTTGTGAAATAGCCGAATCTTGCGGTGTTGGCTTTGATCACTGACATCGATGCCAGACAGTGCCGTCCTTGACACTTTTTGATGGCCGTCTCTCACTCTCCACACGTTGCCGCGTGGCCGTATCCCCCTTTTGAATTCGTCGTGAAGTGCGCTTATGCCGCCTGATCCTCGGGATGGCGGAAGCGGTCGTATAGGAAGCGCAAGACATCTGCGCGCGCGGTCATGTAGGCGGGATCGTGGGCCAACTCCAGCCGCTTGCGTGGACGCGGCAGCGTGATCGCGAGATCCTCACCAATCGTCGCCGCCGGGCCGTTGGTCATCATGATGATTCGGTCGCTGAGCAGTACCGCTTCATCGACGTCGTGCGTGATCATGATGACGGTGTTTTTCAGCGTGGCATGGATTTCCATGACGGTTTCCTGCAGCGTCGCGCGCGTCAGCGCATCAAGCGCGCCGAAGGGCTCATCCATAAGCAGAACGCGCGGCTGCATGGCCAGCGCTCGCGCGATGCCCACGCGCTGCTTCATGCCCCCGGAGATTTCGCTCGGGCGCTTGTCGAGCGCATGAGACATATGCACCAGTTCAAGGTTATGCAGAGTCCATGCGTGCCGCTCGGCTTTTGTTTTCGTCTTGGCGAAAACCTTGTCCACGGCCAGCTTGACGTTGTCGTAGACCGTCAACCACGGCAGCAGTGAGTGATCCTGGAAGATCACCGCACGCTCCGCGCCTGGCGCGTCCACGACTTTCCCGTCCAGCAGCGTCGCCCCCACTGTCGATTCCACCAAGCCCGCGACGATATTGAGCAAGGTCGACTTGCCGCAGCCGGAGTGACCGATGATGGCGACAAACTGTCCTTGGTCGATGGTCAGATTGACGTCGCGGAGCGCGGTAAAGGCGCCGGCTTTGGTTTGGAAGGTGACGCCGATACCTTCGAGACTAAGATGCTTAAGAGGCAACATGAGGTTCTCTCCTAGCGGCCGGTGTCGGGGGAACGGGCGATCATGCGGCCCGCCGTCGCGATCAAACGATCAAGCACAAAGCCGACGAGGCCGACGTAAACCAGGGCGATGATGATTTCGCTCAAGAGCGAGCTGTTCCAGGCATCCCAGATGAAGAAGCCGATGCCCACCCCGCCGATCAGCGTTTCGGCGGCGATGATCGCAATCCACGACATGCCGATGCCGATGCGCAGGCCCGTGAACATGTAGGGCACCGTCGCGGGCAGCATGATCTTGAAGAAGTATTCAGGTCCGGAAAGCTGCAGCACCCGCGCGATATTGCGATAGTTCTGGGGAATGTTGTGCACGCCGACGACCGTGTTTAACAAAATCGGCCATACCGCCGTGATGAAAATCACGAAAATCGCGGACGGGTCGGCTTTTTGGAATGCGGCCAAAGAGATCGGCAGCCACGCCAACGGCGGCACCATGCGCAGAACTTGGAAAATCGGGTCCAGCGCGCGGTAGGCAAATTTGCTTTGACCGATCAGCACACCCAAAGCCACGCCGACCACCGTAGCCAGCGAGAAGCCGATCGCAACACGCTTCAAGCTGGCGATAAGCTGCCATCCCAGACCTTTATCCGTGCCATTGCCTTCAAAGAACGGATGGAAAATCAAATCCTGCGTATCCGCGAATACCTTTAGCGGCGGCGGCAGGCTGGCGCCGGGCTGGGAACAGGCGATCTGCCAAATACCCAGCAGGAGCGCCAGCATCACCACCGTCGGAAGCGTGTTGTCCATCATGACGCGGGCGTGCCCCGCAATCAATTTCAGGGACGACACAAGAGATTTCGGCGGTGCGCCGACGGGCGCGGCCGGCACCACGACCGGCGCCGGCGTACTTTGCGCCGGAACATCTATTTCAACGGAACCCACTGGATCAACCGCAAGCTTATTCATGTGAGCAACCTTCGCGTTAAATCCGCTTGATCTTCACAGCGGAGAGATAAGCCGAAGGGTTGGCGGGATCGAACGCCACACCGTCGAAGAATTTTTCAAGACCACGCGACGTTGACGCCGGAATGTCGGCGGCAGGCACGCCCAGCGCCGCGGCGGCTTCGCGCCACAGGTCTTCGCGGTTCACTTGCTTGACCAGAGCCTGGGTGTCGAGCTTGGCCGGCAAAATGCCCCAGCGCTGATTTTCCGTGAGGAACCAAAGGTCATGGCTTTGGAAGGGATAGGACGCGTGGTCCTTCCAGAACTTCATCAGGAAGTCGCTATCCTTATAGGTGCGGCCCAACCCCATGTCGTAATTGCCCTTGGCGCGGTCGATGATGTCTTCCATCGGCACCTTGAACCAATCGCGGCCGGAAACGATTTTGCACATCTCCTCCTTGTTTTCCATTTTGTCGCACCACATCTGGGCTTCGAGCACCGCCATCAGCATCGCTTTGGTGGCCTTCGGATTCTTCTCGACCCAGTCGGCGCGCATGCCCAGCGCCTTTTCGGGATGGTCCTTCCACAGCTCCCCGGTGGTAAGCGCGGTGTAGCCGATCTTCTGGTTGACCAACTGCGCGTTCCACGGCTCGCCGACGCAGAAGGCTTCCATGGTTTTGACCTTCATGTTCGCCACCATCTGCGGCGGCGGCACAACGATGACGGAGACGTCGCGGTCGGGGTCGATACCGCCGGCGGCCAGCCAATAACGGATCCACAAATCGTGGGTGCCGCCCGGGAATGTCATGGCGCATTTCACCGAATCGCCCGAGGCGCTGAGGGCCGCCAAGCGGTTTTTCAGCTTCTTGGCGTCAAGGCCGATGGCCAGATCCGCGTATGACTGGGAAACCGAGATCGCCTGACCGTTGGTGTTGAGGCGCGCCAGAATGACCATCGGGATTTTGACGTTGTTCTTGGTCACTTTGCCGACGGTGATGTGATAGGGCATCGGAGTCAGGATATGCGCGCCGTCGATGCCGCCGTTGGCGGAGCCCAGTTCCAGGTTATCGCGGGTCGTCGCCCACGATGCCTGCTTCAGCACCTTCATTTCCGGCAGGCCGTGTTTGGCGAACAGACCTTTTTCCTGGGCGATGATCAGCGGCGAGGAGTCCGTCAAGGCGATGAAGCCCAGCGTCGCGCCCTTCACTTCGAGGCCCGCTTCGGCGGCGTGCACGCCACCCGGGAGGGCGGCCTTCACGGCGGAGAATAGCGCCGCGGTGGCGGCGGCCTTACTGCCGGTACGCAAAACAGAGCGACGGGTTACCTGATGGGAAATCTTTTTGGTCACGTTATTCAGCCCTTCCGTTGCATCGCGTGGAAATAAAAAAACGCCGCGTTCCAGAGCCGGATTCGGTCCGGCAGGACTGCGACGTTGCGTGATTGCCCAACGGTGGGCGGTCTTACGGTACGCTCAGCTTTGAGCGCGGATTGGAGGCTAGCATAGCACATGCTTATTGCAATGCAATATGCGTGCTACGCTGCCAATAAAAATTATCTATATATTAGAGTGTATTGTTAGATTGATTCGAAACATCTGCAGGCTACGCTTCATATTGCAATGCAAAAGTATACAGCAAGTTTGCACAACATATAGGCAGCCAAGTCATTATCACGGGAATGGGACGCCGGCGGCGCGGTTCGCTTCCCGCCCCCGCCATACGTCGCTATGTTTTTGATTATACGTCGTTCTTGAAGGCTGCCGCGCCCATGTCCACTTCCGCCGTCGTTTCATCGGACGAATCCAACGCCGCCCTACGGCGGGTGTTGATGACGGCCGATCGGACCGCGCTGATGACGCGCGCCGCCGCGTTGCGCGACCAAGGTCACGGACGTCTGCAAAGCTATTCGCCGAAAGTTTTCATTCCGCTGACGCAGCTGTGCCGCGACGTCTGCCATTACTGCACCTTCGCGCATCCGCCGCGCCGGGGTGAGTCGCCTTACCTGTCGCGCGAACAAGTGCTCGATATCACACGCGCTGGACAGAAGGCCGGATGCACCGAAGCGCTTTTCACTTTGGGGGATAAGCCGGAACTGCGCTATGGCGCCGCCCGCAAAGCGCTCGCCGAATTGGGACACGAGACAACATTGTCGTATCTCGCGGAGGTTTGCGACCTTGTCCTGAAAGAAACCGGCCTCATGCCGCATGTGAATGCGGGTGTGATGAGCGGGGAAGATATCGCCATCCTGCGGCGCGTCTCGGTCAGCCAAGGCCTGATGCTGGAAAGCACGTCGGAGCGCTTGCTTGCGCGTGGCGGTGCACATCACGGCTCGCCGGACAAAGCTCCCGCGCTACGCCTTGAAACAATCCGCCTCGCCGGCGAAGCACGCGTGCCTTTCACGTCCGGCATTCTCATCGGCATTGGGGAAACCCGTGACGAGCGACTCGATGCGCTGTTCGCGTTGCGCGCCCTGCACGAACGTTACGGGCACATTCAGGAAATCATCATCCAGAACTTCCGCGCCAAGGCCGGCACGCGCATGGCCGCGGCGGTCGAACCGGACATGGACGACCTCCTGTGGACCATCGCCGCCGCGCGCGTGATTTTCGGCGCGGATATGAATATTCAAGCTCCGCCGAACCTCAGCGACGACTACGGACGCCTGATCTCCGCCGGAATCAACGATTGGGGCGGCATATCGCCGGTCACCGTTGATCATGTGAATCCCGAAGCTGCATGGCCGCATCTGGGGAAATTACGGCGTGTCACTGAAGCGCACGGAAAAATGCTCGTGGAGCGGTTACCGGTTTATTCCGCTTACGCGCTGGCGTCACCGATATGGCAGGACAAAACCCTCGCACCGCGCGTGCTTGATGCCATCGATGGCCAAGGTCTGCCGCGCGGCGACGCCTGGTTCTCCGGTCACAGCACCAGCCGTGCTCCCGCGCGGGCGAAGCAGTCTAAAGTCAGCGCGGAAATTACACACATTCTCAATCGCGTGAATGATGGCTTACGCGAAACCGACGTCGTGAAGCTGTTCACCGCACGCGGCGCGGATGTAGAGGCGATTTGCACGGCGGCCGACACGCTTCGCAAAGCCGTAAACGGCGATACCGTCAGCTACGTCGTCAACCGCAACATCAACTACACAAATATCTGCACCTATCGCTGCCAGTTCTGCGCCTTCTCCAAAGGCCGTGGGCGCACAGCGTTGCGTGGCAAAGCCTATAACATCGCGCCGGAAGAAGTGGCGGTGCGCGCCGCCGAAGCTTGGGCACGCGGCGCGACGGAAGTCTGCATGCAGGGCGGTATTCATCCGGATTACACGGGCGAGACCTACTTGTCGCTGTGCCGCGCCGTGCGAGAGGCGACGCCCGACATGCATATTCATGCTTTCTCGCCGTTGGAAATCAGCCAAGGGGCCCAGACCCTCGGCCTCGATCTTGAAACCTACCTGACACAGCTCAAGAATAGCGGCCTCGCGTCTCTGCCCGGCACGGCGGCGGAAATTCTCGACGACGGCGTTCGCGCCATCATCGCCCCCGGAAAACTGACTACCCAGGAGTGGCTTGATGTGATGGAAGCCGCACACCGTGTCGGCTTGCGCACCACGGCTACCATCATGTTCGGTCATATGGAAACGCCCGTGCATTGGGCACGCCACCTCCTGCACATCCGCACGCTGCAGGCGCGTACCGGGGGATTCACCGAGTTTGTGCCCCTGCCCTTCGTGCATATGGAAGCCCCGCTCTATCTCCAGGGCAAAGCGCGCAAAGGGCCGACCTACCGCGAAGTTCTGCTGATGCACGCCGTGGCGCGCCTTGTGCTGCATCCGCTCATCCCCAATATCCAAGTATCGTGGGTGAAACTCGGACCCGAGGCGGCCCGCGCCTGCCTTGAGTCTGGCGCCAACGATCTCGGCGGCACATTGATGAACGAAAGCATATCGCGCGCCGCGGGCGCGGGTTACGGCCAGGAATTCGGACCCCTGGAAATGGAAAATTTCATTCGCGGCATGGGCCGTGTGCCGCGCCAGCGCACGACGCTCTACAACGACGCGCCCGCCGAGCGTCACAAAACCGGCATGGCTGCCGCGCCGCTTGTCGCCATACAGGGCGCCGCCTAAAAACCCGGCCTTAAATTGCGAAGCCGCTCCAAGTCGGCGGGCGTGTCGATGTCAAAAGCCAGTCCTTCGCGCCGCATCGCGATGACACCCAAGTCCTGGGCTTCCATCAGGGCCTGGTGACGCGCGAAGCTGCTCTCGCCATAAGCATACGCGACAGATTTCACCGGGCAGAGCATGGCATTGGTGCCGACGCCAGCACGATCCGGCGCGATCACCGCCGTATCTGCCGCCATAGCGGCGCACATGGCTTGCAAATCCGCCGTCTCCAACACCGGGAGATCGCTGCTGAGGGACAACACGGCCTCGGCCCCAAGGCGCCGCGCGGCGCGCGCGGCCTCCGTCAAAGCAACATTCAGATCACCGCTGCCCGTTTCGGATAACGTTTGCGCATCACCCGCCGCCCTGAGGACATCGGCAGAGCGGCTGACGACAATCACGCGCGACGGCGGAAATACCGTCACCGCCGTTTTCAGAACGTGCGTAAAAAATCTCTGATTAAGCTGGAATCGCTCCGGCGCACTCAGCACCCCCGCGAGGCGCGACTTACCCTCTTCCAGGGGTTGCACCGGAATCACCGCCCAAATATTCATGAACGCAGCGTCCCGGAAAAATCTAAAACCTGCCGCGCCAGCGCCGCCTTGGCCTCAGTGTCGCGCATCAAGGTTTGCGCGACTTTGACACGGGGGCCGGTAATCCGCGCCGCAGAGTTCGCGTCGCGTTCATCGATCACAAATCCGTCCAGCAGATCGCCGTAAAATCCTGCCACGGATTCTTGCGTGACGGCCAACCCAAGTTCCTTGAACATCTTCGCGGCGGGGCCCTTCACCGCTTCGCCGCCGATGATGGGCGAAACCGCGACAATCGGCACTTTGCGCTTGGCCAACCGCTCTTTCACGCCCGGCAATCCCAAAATCGGCGAGACGCTGACGAAGGGATTGGAAGGGCAAATGATGACGGCTTCGAGGTCAGGCGCGTCCAGCGCCGCAATAAAGCCCGCGCTGGGCTTGGCCGAAGCGATGCCGGAAAACTCAAACCCGCGCACTTCCGGAGCGCACTGCAAGCGGACGAAATAGTCCTGAAAAGGCAGACGGCCTTGTTGCGTTTGCACCACCGTCCGCACGGGATCATCGCTCATGGGCGCAATGCGGCAGCCAATGCCCAGCCGCTTGCGGAAATCGTCGATGACGGTACTGAGGCTTTCCGTTTTTAGCCGACGTGTGCGTTCCACATGTGTAGCGAGATCCTTGTCGCCCAAGCGGAACCAGGTCTCACCGCCAAGACGTTCCATAGCGTCCATAAAAGCCCAGGTCTCGCCGGCCAGTCCCCAGCCCCGCGCGGTGTCGTTCAAACCGGCGAGCGTGTAGAGCACGGTGTCCAGATCAGGCGAGATAGACAGGCCGAGATGTTCGAAATCATCGCCGGTATTGACCACGACAGTCAGTTTTTCGGACGGCAGAACCATGGCGAGGCCCTGCGCCAACTTCGCCCCACCCACGCCGCCGGCCAGCGCCAGTATCATCGGAACAGGTCCATACCGCGCGGACGCAGCAAGTCCTGTACGTGAGATTCGCCGCGCGCATAAGGCACGCCGCGCATCAACACGATCGGCCGGCCTTCGTCCGCCTGTCCCATGACCAGCGAGGCCGCCGCCGCGACTTCGTCGGCGAGGCCCAACTCGCTTGATTGCAATGTCCGTCCAAATAAATCCGCGCGTCCGCGCAGATCGAGCAAAGCCGGCAAACCGCTCACCCCCAGCGCCATGCCGACGGTGCCGTTACGCCATGCGCGTCCCACGCTGTCGATGATCAGCACCGCCACATCCACGCCTATACGTTGGCGCAGCGCCGCGCGGATGGCGGCGCTGGATGCGTCCGGATCCTTCGGCAGCAGCAACACATCGTCGTGGCCCGCCGCGCCGAGATTCGATTGGTCGATGCCTGCGTTGGCCATCACAAAGCCCAAGCGGTGTTCGACGACAATCACGTGTGACACGGCGCGCACCACGCCGGTGGATTCCGACAGGATCAACTCCACGAGGCGCGGATCCTTGGAGGTGGCTTTTGCAAGCTCCAGGGCTTTTGCCGACGGCGTTACCGTTTTAAGATCGACACGGCGGCCTTCGGCTTTGGAAACAATCTTCTGAGCGAGCACGATCACGTCGCCCGCTTGCAGATTTTCACCGGAGGCTGCCAGAGCGTCGGTCACAAGCGTGGCAATATCATCGCCCGCGTTGACGATCGGCACGCCGGCCAGGGCCTTTACGGCCATCTCCGTGGCGTGCGCCATGACTAGGCGGCGGGCTTCGGCTGCCCGGTGATCCGGATACCGGAGCCGGGGATTTTGTAGCGGCGGTTGATGCCGATCAGCACGGAGGTCAGTCCTTCCGCGACGACGGAGTTGGCCAAAGGACCGCAGAACCAGCCCTTCATGCCTGCCGCCTCGGCCAGTTCCACGCCCACGTCGCCGGCAGCTTGATCGTCGGCGCAGACCAGCACGTCGCAATCCATTTGGTGATGAAGGTCGCGCAAATGCTCGGCGGAAATATTCTGAAAGGCGGAGACGACTTTGACGTCCGCACCCAGATGCTTTTGCAGCGCCAGCACCGCCGACCCTTCAGGCGGCATCTGCACGACGCTCACCTTCGGCGGCACCAGCGGCACCGTCACGTCGATGAGAATTTTACCGGCCAGCGCGCCGCGCACGTCGTCGGCCGTGGCCTTTTGTCCGGCATAAGGCACGGCCAATACGATAACATCGGCCTGTTTGGCGGCATCCAGGTTGGCCGCGCCGCTCACGTTGGCGCTGCCCAGTTCCTGATTCATGACCTCGGCTTCGGCCATGGCCTTCTCGGCCGACCGGCTGCCCAAAATCACTTTATAACCGGCCTTCGCCCAGCGCAGCGCAAGGCCGCCGCCTTCCTTACCGGTTCCACCCAAAACAGCTACAGTCCGCATACCGTCCCTCCGTAAAGTCGGCCGTCATAGCCCGGCCGCCGGGCGGCATACACTATATATTATCGTCGCAGGAGGCCATGGCGGCCGGAAAAGCGCCATGACAGGCGGTTTACAGCGATGGAGCCATAGGGGAGACTTTGGCCTCCCCTTTTAGCGACTAGGCCCGCGATGAACCAACCGGCTGAAAAAGACGAGCCGCTGCGTTATGATATTCGCCTGCTGGGGCGGATTCTCGGCGATACGGTCCGCACCCACGAAGGCCAGGACGTCTTCGACGCGATCGAGCATATCCGCCAGACCGCCCTGCGCTTCCATCGCGACGACGACAAAACCGCCGCCCAAGAGTTGAAAGACATCACCGCCGGCCTGGACAGCGGCGTGGCCACGCGCATCATCCGCGCCTTCGGCTACTTCTCGCATCTGGCCAATATCGCCGAGGATCAGCACCACATCCGCCGCACACGCACCTACGCCAATGCCGGTGCGCCGCCCAAGCAGGGCACGATCGCCTTTGCCCTATCAACCGCGAAATCCGTCGGCCTGTCGCGGGAACGACTCCAGGCCTTTTTTGAGCGGGCGCTGTGCGCCGCCGTACTGACGGCCCATCCCACGGAAATCCGCCGCCGCAGCTCTATCGACCGCGAACTGGAAATCGCCCGCCTCCTGGACGAGCGCGACCGCATTCACTTCACCCCGGAGGAGTTGACCGCCAACCGCGAAATGCTCCGCCGCGCCGTCGTTACCCTTTGGCAAACCAGCATCCTGCGCGAGAACCGCCTGCGGGTGATCGACGAAGTGATCAACGGCCTGACCTATTACGATCAGACGTTCCTGACGGGCTTGCCGCGCTTTTACACCGACCTCGAAGACAAGCTGGAAAACCTGGAGCCCACGTGGCGGGGCATGAACGTGCCCTCGTTCCTGCGCATCGGCAGTTGGATCGGCGGCGACCGCGACGGCAATCCCTTTGTGACAGCGGATGTCGTGCGGCAGACGTTGAAGATGCACAGCTCCAAAGCCCTGTCGTTCTATCTCGACGAATTGCATCGCCTCGGCGCGGAGCTGTCTCTCGATGGCCGCCTGGTGAAGGTGTCCGACGACCTCCGGGTACTGGCGGACTCGTCGCCCGACACATCCATACACCGCAAGAACGAGCCCTATCGCCGTGCTATCAGCGGCATTTATGCCCGCATGGCCGCCACCGCCTGGACTCTCGATCAGATTGAGTCGCCGCGTCATGCCGTCGGCGACGCGCCGCCCTATGCAAATTCCAAGGAGCTTTTGAAAGACCTGGATACTCTTCATCATTCCCTGATGAACAACGGCTCAACGGAACTGGCCGCCGGGCGGCTGCGCGCACTCCGCCGCGCCGTCGATGTCTTCGGTTTTCATCTCGCGCCCCTGGACCTGCGCCAGAATTCCGACGTGCACGAGCGTGTCATCACCGAACTTTGCGTTACCGCCGGCATACACGGCGCATTCAAAGACTTAGATGAAGACGCGCGTATTGCCCTGCTGGCCACTGAAATCCGCACGCCGCGTCCGCTATCGTCATCGCACCTGAGCTATTCCGACGAAACCAAGGGTGAATTGGCGATTTTGCGTGCCGCCGCCGAAGGGCATCAGCGTTACGGCGCGCAAGCTGCACCTCATTACATCATCTCCAAGACCAACCGCACCGCCGACATCCTGACGGTGGCCGTGCTGCTGAAGGAAGTAGGCCTGTGCCGTCCGCTCGAAAAGCGCCTGGATGTGGACGTTATACCGCTGTTTGAAACCATAGAAGACCTGCGTAACTGTCCCGGCATCATGGAACGCCTGTTCACTCAGCCGGAATATCGCGCGCTGCTGAAGTCGCGCGGCGATGTGCAGGAAGTCATGCTGGGTTATTCCGACAGCAACAAGGACGGCGGCTACACCACCTCCACCTGGGAGCTGTACAGGGCCGAGGTGGCGTTGGTGGAGGTGTTCCGCCGTCACGATATCCGCCTGCGTCTGTTCCACGGCCGTGGCGGCTCCGTTGGCCGCGGCGGCGGGCCCAGCTATCAGGCCATTCTCGCCCAGCCCGCAGGCGCGGTGGCGGGCGCGATCCGCATCACCGAACAAGGCGAAGTCATCGCCGCCAAATATTCCAATGCCGAAGTGGGCCGCCGCAATCTCGAAACCCTTGCCGCCGCCACATTGGAAGCCACGCTGCTGGACCGTGCCGACGCCGCGCCGCCACCGGGGTTCATGGCCGCCATGGACGAACTGTCCGCATCGGCCTACCGCGCCTATCGCAACTTGGTCTACGAGACCGACGGTTTTGAACGCTTCTTCCGCGAGAGCACCGTGGTGGGCGAAATCGCCAGTCTCAACATCGGCAGCCGTCCCGCCTCGCGCACCAAGTCCACGCGCATCGAAGATCTCCGCGCCATTCCCTGGGTGTTCAGTTGGGGTCAGTGCCGCTTGATGCTGCCCGGCTGGTACGGTTTCGGCGCCGCCGTGAAGGCGTGGCTCACCGATCATCCGAAGGACGGCATGAAAACATTGCAGGCCATGTACGCCGAATGGCCCTTCTTCAGCACCATGCTGTCGAACATGGACATGGTGCTGGCCAAAAGCGACATCGGCATTGCGTCGCGCTATGCCGAACTGGTGGCCGACCAGGCCCTGCGTGAAAAAGTCTTCACGCGCCTGCGCGCGGAGTGGCATGACACCGTGGAAATACTCCTGGAGATCATGGGCCAGAAAACTCTTCTGGAGCGCAATCCCCTGCTGGCCCGGTCCATTCGCAACCGGTTCCCTTATATCGATCCCCTCAATCACATCCAGGTGGAAATGCTGCGCCGCCACCGCGCCGACAACGGAGACGCGCGGGTGGTCGAAGGCATTCACTTGACCATCAACGGCATCGCCGCGGGCCTGCGCAACAGCGGTTAACGCGCCATATTGGGCCAGGCCGTGAGCAGCGTGTCGGTATCGACGGTTTCGATCTGCTCACTAAAGCGGGTATTGAAGAAGTTCGTCAGGAAATCGTGGCTGGTGTCACCCGTCACCAACGTCTCATTCGCCAGCCGGGTACTCTCGGACATTTTGTCTTCAATCCAGCACAAAAATTTATCCTTGGAGATGTCGTAGTTGGTTTGCGCCGCCGCCTGGAAGCGTTCCGCGCTCGTCTCTTTGTTCTCGCGCGCAAGGTTGCTGAGCAGTTTGAATCGGTCCTCGCGGTTCTCGGCGCGGCGCTTGACCTTGGTTTCCAGGTCCAGGGCCTGGCGATCCGTATTGCCGGTGGCGGCGCGGGCGCCCGGGACAGCGACCACCAGACAGATCGCGAAAACCCTGGAAACAAGGTCTCCAAACTGCCGTCAAAAACACGAAAAAGCGGCATTTTGTCATCCTCTTAGGCGGGACGAGGCCGGGCGTTTCAGGCCCCCAAGGCTGGGTTGACAACCCCGGACGGAGCCGCCATGTTCCCGCCCTCGCCGACCCAGCCAGCCTTGCGTGTAAAGCCCGCAACCGGCACTTGTTTTGCCAACAAGGATTTGAGGTCAGGTCCAGGCGTGGAGAGGTGGCCGAGTGGCTGAAGGCACAGCTTTGCTAAAGCTGCGTACCCGTTAAAAGGTACCGTGGGTTCGAATCCCACCCTCTCCGCCACGCCTAGTTTTTCTTAGTGAGCAAAGCGAACTTAGAAAAACTGGCGCCGAGGAGCCCGAAGGGCGAGGCGGCTTAAGCAATCCACTCCCATCCCCTACCTAAAAAAATGACGCCCGCCCCCGCATCGCGAGGACGAGCGCCACATTCCATCGAGCCTTAAACCAGATCGAAGCGATCCGCGTTCATGACCTTATTCCACGCGGCGACGAAATCGCGCGTGAACTTCTCCTTTGCGTCGTTCTGGGCGTAGACCTCGCCCAGGGCACGCAGCTGCGAGTTCGATCCGAAAACCAGATCCACGCGCGTTGCGGTCCACTTCGCCGCGCCGGTCTTGCGGTCGCGGCCGTCAAACGTATCCGCGGTCTGCGACAGCGGACGCCACACGGTGTTCATATCCAGCAGGTTGACGAAGAAGTCGTTCGTCAACTGGCCGGGACGCTGCGTCAGTACGCCGTGCTTCGAGCCGTGGGCGTTGACTCCCAGCACACGTAAGCCGCCCACCAACACCGTCATTTCCGGCGCGCTGAGCTTGAGCAACTGCGCCTTATCCAACATCAGTTCCTCGGAGGTCAGGGTGTAAGCGCCTTTCTGATAATTGCGGAAGCCATCGGCAAAGGGCTCCAGCACCTCAAAGGACGTCGCATCCGTTTGCGCCTGTGTGGCATCGACACGGCCGGGCGCGAAGGGCACGCTCACCGTTTGCCCCGCGGCCTTGGCGGCCTGTTCGACGCCGACTGCGCCGCCGAGCACGATGATGTCGGCCAGCGAGACTTTGCGAGCGCCCTTGTTGAAGTCCTTCTGAATGCCTTCCAGTTTCGCCAACACCTTGGCAAGCTGCTTCGGCTGGTTGACGTCCCAGTCCTTCTGCGGCGCGAGACGGATACGCGCACCGTTCGCCCCGCCGCGTTTGTCGGATCCACGGAACGTGGAAGCCGACGCCCAGGCGGTGGACACCAGTTCGCTCACCGACAAACCGCTCGCCAGAATCTTCGCCTTGAGGTCGGCGACGTCCTTGTCGTTGATCAACGGGTGATCGGCAGCAGGCAGCGGATCCTGCCAGATCAGATCTTCTTTCGGCACTTCCGGGCCAAGGTAGCGGACTTTCGGTCCCATGTCGCGATGGGTCAGCTTGAACCAGGCGCGCGCGAAGGCGTCCGCGAACTCCTGTGGGTTCTTGTGATAACGGCGCGCGATCGGCTCGTACTTCTTGTCGAAGCGCAATGACAGGTCCGCCGTCGTCATCATCGGCGGGAACTTCTTCGACGGATCGTGCGCGTCCGGAATCAGGTGTTCCGGCTTCACATTCTTCGGCGTCCACTGGTGCGCACCGGCGGGGCTCTTGGTCAGCTCCCACTCATAACCGAACAGCATGTCGAAGTAGCCGTTGTCCCACTTTGTCGGGTTCGGCTTCCACGCGCCTTCGATGCCGCTGGTGGTCGTGTGCACGCCCTTGCCGGTGCCGAACGTGTTGATCCAACCCAAGCCCTGCTCTTCGATCGCGGCGCCTTCCGGTTCCGGTCCGACGAGCTTCGGATTCCCCGCGCCGTGGGATTTGCCGAAGGTGTGACCGCCCGCCACCAGCGCGACGGTTTCTTCGTCGTTCATGCCCATGCGGCCGAAGGTTTCGCGCACGTCGCGCCCCGACGCCACCGGGTCCGGTTTGCCGTCGGGGCCCTCCGGGTTCACGTAAATGAGACCCATCTGCACCGCCGCCAGCGGATCTTCCAGCTTGCGGTCGCCGCTGTAACGCTTGTTCTCCAGCCAAACAGCTTCCGAGCCCCAGAAGATGTCTTCCTCGGGCTGCCAGATGTCGGTCCGGCCGCCGCCAAAGCCGAAGGTCTTGAAGCCCATGGATTCGAGCGCGACGTTGCCCGTCAGGATCATCAGGTCGGCCCAAGAGATGCTGTTGCCGTACTTCTGCTTGATCGGCCACAGCAGGCGTCGCGCTTTATCCAGGTTGCCGTTATCCGGCCAACTGTTGAGCGGCGCGAAACGCTGGTTGCCCGTGCCGCCGCCGCCACGGCCATCGCCGGTG
>JAIEMI010000257.1 GCA_019752235.1 Rhodospirillaceae bacterium | reverse complement strand
CTGCATCCAATTCTGGCGGACAATGATCGGGTCCGATGAAAGCGAGCGTACGTTGGTGATGAAACGCGCAAGATGCCAAGCCACCTGCGCCTCGTTCGGCTGGAATTCCGTGGTTGCCGGGACGACAGCTCGGGCTTCGCCGAGCTTATCCACTTCAACAACATAGGGCGTAACGCGACTTTGCATGCTTTGCCAGACGAGGCCCGTGACAAGGACAAATGAGAGCGACAAAGATCCCAAAGCTGCTAAGCGCCAATTCTTTGCCTGCTCGCGGGCAGAACCAATGCGTTCATCCCACTCCTGGCCGGCCTTCTGGTAGGCGCTTAGTGGCTCGGGGGTTTCCCCATAACGCTGCAAAGTTCTCTTGAACATTTTCATCGACTACTCCTTATCGCTCAGGTCTGGATTGGCCGAACCGCCCCCTTTGTCGCCTTCTTTGATAGATTGCGTTGCAGCATGCGTGCGTGCGCGCATGCGCTGTTCAGAGCGCAGGGACTTTGCCCAGTCGGGCGCAGATTGAGCGCCGGTTGGATATGCTCCCGTTGCAGCGGCTCCCTTGGGCCCTTCGCCGCCCGTTGCCTTCCACGCTCCTCGCGTGCCGGCCTGTACGCCCGCCGCCAGCGTTTGCCCAACAGAGCGCACAGATCCAAGTAACTTCTGACCGACAGCACCAGCTCCGGCTTTCCCAACTCCCGCTAGCCCGGCTCCAACTCCTGCCATTCCGGTCGATCCTGATGACGCTTGGCCTAGCCGGTAAGCCGCAGATGCCCCAGCACCCAAAGACGTCGCGGCACGAATTGCGCCCGCTGCACCACCTACCAACGCCTGGCCGCCTGCTTTCAGCGCGCCAGCAGTCAATGCTGTAGCGCCAACTACACCAGCAGCGGTTCCGATTGCAGCGCCAGCTCCAAGCTGGGGCGCGCCGGTAACCAATCCGGAAGCGATTGCCGGCCCAAAGATGCCGATTCCAAAAAGCGTAATGGCACCGAGAACCAACGACATGGCCTGATTGACCGTGACGTCCTGGCCGTTATTGAGAGCCGCAGAAAAATCGTCAAAAAAGGTCGCGCCGATTCCAACGATTACCGCAAGAACCATCACTTTTATTCCGGAAGATATTACGTTGCCGAGAACTCGCTCGGCGAGAAATGAGCTCTTATTCCATAGAGCAAAGGGAACAAGTATGAACCCGGCTAGGGTAGTGAGCTTGAACTCAAGAATAGTAATAAAAAGCTGAACGGCTAAAATGAAGAATGCGAGCACGACTACGAACCATGCGAATAGCAGAATCACAACTATGATGATGTTTGAGAAGAAGTTTGTGAAACCGATCATGTCGCTCGCCTTCTCTAAGAAGGGATACGCGGTTTCGAAACCAAGACCTGCTAACCGACCGGGTCGCAGCAAGTCAGCCGCAGATACGCCGTTGTTGCCTACGTTAATTCCCAGGGCCGCAAATGACCGAAAGATCGTATCAGCGAGGAACGAGAAATTATTGATGATGAAAGCAAACAGTCCAACATACAGCACTTTCTTGATAAGACGCGGGATTACGTCGCCGTTCGTGTCTAGGGCCCACATCAATCCCACGAGCGTAATATCTATTGCGATCAGGAAAGCCGTGAGATGTGCGACGTCGCCATCTAGAAGACCGAATCCACTGTCTATGTAGTGAATGAATGTACTCAGAAACTGGTCGATGACTGTGGCGTCGTTAAAATTCACGGCATGCCCCTAGTTATCTGGATAGAATGACCGTGTCCCGAGAAACCGCTTGGTCGCAGCCCGACTCTGCTCTTGAGAAGCTGCGTTACGCGCCTGCTCAATTGCTTCTGCTCGAAATTGCGCCGCCAGCATGTTCTGAATCTGGAGCTGCTGCTTGTTGGAGAGCGCGAGAAGCTGGTTAGTCGCCTGTTGAGCCTGAAGCGCTCCAACAGATCCCTGCGATTGAGCAACTAAATCGGCAAGCAGCTGGCGATCGGATTGCACATTCTCAACGACCTGCGACTGAACGGTCATGGTGTGGCGGTAGCCGTCCATAGAAGTTCGCCAACGAGATCGTGCATCAAGCACGAGCTGATTGTTTGTGACGGCCGCATCGTATTCGTCGGGGTAAAGTCTTCGGAATGTGTCGTTTGTTTCGTTCACGTTGAAGGTGATACCTTGGGCCTGCCCCATCAGACTCTCGACGCTCTGCAACGCATTCGTAATTTGTTGAACAGCGTTGTAGTCCATGCGCTGCAAATTTGCGGCACCTTGCTGAATCTGCGCCGCTTGATTTTGCAACGCTTGGATTTGATTGTTGATCTGTGTCAATGCGCGGGCGGCCTGCAGAACATTTTCGGCATAGTTCGAGGCATCAAAGACGGGAATAGCTAGCGCGGGTGTGGTGAGCCATGTCCCCAATCCGATAAACGTGGCGATAGCGATGCATCCGGCAATAGCTCTGCGACGGTTCATGCGGCCTCCTCTCGCGCTAGCACTGAGGAGCGACCAATAAGATCGGCGGCCCACGCAAGACCGCGCGCGCAGAAATACTGCTCTGCAAAAGCCCCAGGATGAGACGCAAAAATGCGACTGATGACCGCCTGATCGGCAGCAGACGAAGCTCCGCATAAGGCGAGTGCGACAGGCCCCAAACCCAGCTCAAAGAGCCGGTTACCAGCGCTGGACTGGAGGTAATACTGCCGCTTCGCGACGCTCGTAGAGATAAGCTCGATTTGCCGGTCATTAAGGCCGAAGCATTCGTACGCTTCGCGCGTTTGCGGCTCCATCGCACGATCGTTGGGCAGGAATATTCTTTGCTGGCGGCTTTCTATGATGGCCGGCGCAATTGTGCTGTCGACCACATCTGCCAACGACTGTGTCGCAAAAATGACCGCGACATTGCGCTTGCGTAGGACCTTCAGCCACTCCCGTATTCGCGCAGCAAAGAGCGGGTTATCAAGGTAAACCCACGCCTCATCCAAGATAAGCAGCGTCGGCCGCCCATCGAACCGCGCATCAAGCCGGTGAAAGAGGTATGTCAGGACCGGAAGGACCACACTCGCTTCGTGAAGCAAAGCTTCCGTTTCGAAGCATTGCAGATCAGCGACGGTTAGCGTGTCTTCCGCTGCATCCAGCACACGTCCATACGCACCTTCGAGTGTATAGGGGGAGAGCGCCTTGCGCAGTGCGTTAGACTGAAGGAGGACACAGAGGCCGGTGAGCGTGCGCTCCGACTGAGGGGCATTTGCGAGACTATTCAGCGCGGACCAGACTGTGTCTTTGACGTCGGGCGTAATCTCGACCTTCTCATGCGCGAGCAGCGACCAGATCCACTCCGCGGCCCAACTCTTCTCAGCAACTTCATGGATATTGCGGAGCGGTTGAAACGCAAGTGTTCCATCGGCTGCTAGCGTATGGTGCTTTCCGCCCATTGCCAGCACGGACGCGCGAGCCGAAAACCCTTTGTCAAAAATATAGACCTGTGAGTCTCGATAGCGGCGGAATTGGAGGGCTAAGAGAGACAATAATACTGACTTGCCCGCACCGGTCGGCCCTACGATCAGCATGTGGCCAACATCACCAACGTGTGTTGAGAAACGGAATGGCGTCGAGCCGACAGCCTCTGCATAGAACAAGGGCGGTCCGTTCAAATGCTTGTTAGTCACGGGGCCCGCCCACACCGCCGATAATGGTATGAGATGAGCAAGGTTGAGCGTGTGAAGGAGGGGCTGACGAACGTTGGCGTAGACATGGCCTGGCAGCGATGACAACCAAGCCTCAACGGCATTGATCCCTTCCCGAATTGTGGTGAAGCCGAGTCCATTGACGACACGCTCGACGGCTCTCACCTTTTCTTCAACTATGTGAAGCTCGGTATCCCATACCGTCACTGTCGTGGTCAGATAGCCAAATGCAACGTGATCGCCGCCGACCGCTTGCAATGCCAAATCTGCATCGACGACGTTATTGTCGGCGTCTGAGTCCACGAGTGGCGTGGGTTCGTTCGTGATAACTTCCCGTAGAAGGGCGGTGATCGACTTCCGCTTGGAAAACCACTGACGCCGAAGTTTTGTCAGCTCACTCGTAGCTTCGGTCTTGTCGAGGCAGATGAAGCGACTGACCCAGCGATACGGAAAGTCGAGATGATTGAGAGCATCGAGCAAGCCCGGCCGCGTCGTGTTCGGGAACCCCATGATCGTCAGCGTGCGGAGATGACGGTCACCTAACATCGGAGCGATTCCGCCGTTGAGGGGTGTATCCACCAGAATACCGTCGAGATACATCGGCGTTTCGGGGACCGCGACGGGGTGCCGTCGGGTTGAGATGGTGCCGTGTAGGAAAGTGAGGGTTTGTGCGTCATCCAGGGCGTGGATATCTGGGAGAACGCCGGTCAGCAGATCCATGACCCGATCGGTCTCAGCCTGAAAGCGGCTAACCTCATCCCGCCAGTCCCGGCCGGTCGCAGCGCCAGGGTTTTCGAGGAAGATCCGCTGTAACCGGTCCACGTTGTCCGGGGCCGGCATACATATAAGTGTAAGGTGATAGATGTTCTCGTGATGTTCGCATTGGGGGTTTTGGAAAGCCGCCCGCCGCTCCTCGTCGACCAGCCACGAGACAAGGTCTGGAAATGACGATTTCGGGTACTCCAGAGCCGGCGCCCGTTCCGCGTCGAAAAATAATGCCCATCCTGAGCCTAAGCGCTTCATGACATTGTTCATGCGCGCACAAGTGCTGATGAGTTCGCTATCGGTGGCACTTTCAAGGTCTGGGCCGCGAAATTGGAACGATCGCTGAAAGCTGCCGTCCTTGTTGAGCACCACACCGGGCGCGATCAAGGCAGCCCACGGGAGAAGGTCGGCCAAACGCTGCGAGCGCCGGCGATATTCGCCTAAATTCAACATTCGTATTGCCCTCTCTGGCGCAAATGACGAAGGAGCACTTCCACAAAGTGCGGATCACGCTTGGCTGCGAACACAGCCAAGGTGTGGCCGGCGATCATCATCACCAAGCCCGGAATCCACATCTGGAGCCCAAGCCCTACGGCCGCCGCGAGCGTGCCGTTCAGGATCGCGACGGATCGTGGCGCTCCTGCCAGCAAAATCGGCTCCGTAAGGGACCGGTGCACAGCGACATCGAAGCCTTCCAGATGCGCGCTCATGTGAGGAGCGCCCCGCCGCCGAAGGAGAAGAACGAAAGGAAAAAGCTTGACGCCGCAAAGGCGATCGAAAGGCCGAATACGATCTGAATAAGACGGCGGAAGCCACCTGACGTTTCGCCGAATGCCAGTGTGAGTCCGGTAACGATGATGATGATCACCGCAACGATCTTCGCGACAGGCCCCTGCACGGAGTCCAGGATCTGCTCAAGCGGTTGTTCCCAAGGCATGTTCGAGCCTGCGGCGAGAGCCGAATGCGACGCCAACATCACCGTGGCCATGAGGGAGACGGCAAACGAAGCGAGTTTTGGGCTGAGGCGTGTCATGCGGATGTCCTTACAGCGCGCAAGTGCTGGGTATGGGTTTCGGTCACAACGTAGTCGCCATCGGCGCCAATCCGGCCGACTTCGGCGATACTCTCAATCCGCCGGCTAATGCCGCGGCCGTCGATGAAGACAATCAGGTCAACGGTTTCGGCAATGAGATGGCGTGGTACGGTATTGACGTTCTCCTGGATGAGCTGCTCCAGACGGTAGAGCGCGGACCGCGCAGAATTCGCATGGATCGTGGCGATGCCACCGGGGTGACCCGTGTTCCAGGCCTTGAGCATGTCGAGCGCTTCACCGCCGCGTACTTCCCCCACGATGATGCGATCGGGGCGCAGGCGTAATGTCGAGCGGACGAGTTGCCCCATGGTCACGACGCCCGGTTTGGTTTGGAGCGCGACACAGTCCCGTGCCGAACACTTCAGCTCGCGCGTGTCTTCTATCAGAATGATCCGCTCATCTAAGGCTGCCATCTCCGCCAACAGAGCATTTGCGAGTGTCGTCTTGCCGGAGCTCGTTCCCCCCGCGATCAGAACATTCTTGCGCTCTATCACCGCAGTCGTCAGGGCCGCCGCTTGCGCAGCCGTCATCATCCGCTTCTCGACGTAGGTCGTAAGGCTATAGATCTCCGATGCCTGCTTGCGAATGGCAAAGCATGGGGCAGCGGAGACGGGAGGCAATACGCCCTCGAACCGCTCTCCGGTCTCGGGCAACTCGGCGCTGACTCCTGGATTGTCCGCATGGACATCCACGCGCACATGCGCGGCGACCAAGCGAATGATGCGCTCTACGTCGGTCGGCTCAAGGCGCTGACCGGTATCGTTCCTACCATCGCCGAGGCGATCAAGCCATAAACGCCCATCGGGATTGACCATGACCTCCACGACTTTGGGATCGGCCAGAGCCTCGGCAATGAATGGCCCCATCGCCGTTCGCAGCATCGTCCGTTGCCGGTCGCGGGTTTCAGCTTGCAAGCTCATGATGCTGCCTCCTCATTCACGGGCTCATTAATTTCCTGACGAAGCCCCTTCCCGCTCGCGATTCGTCGGCAGACCAGCTTGATGAATTCATCAAAGTGCGCTTGCCCGCGAGCACGCGACGCCTTATCGGCTTCGGGCATCGGCGCAGTAATTGTGAAGTGGTGATGTATGAACTGCCCCAACGTTTCCATGAGGACTTCCTGATCGCGCTCCACGCGGCCCACTGCCTGTGAGATCCTGTCAAGACGCCGTTTCACCAAGTCATCCACCTCGTTGCCGGCCTTGCGGCTCAAGTACGCACGCAACGCATCACTGACGATGGCCGACTTCGAAGAGCCGGGTTCCGTGGCAAGCGCATCGAGCCGTTGGGTAAGATCGTCATCAAGGCGGATGTGGTGCCGGGGTTTCATGGGCGTCCTCAAAAGTGCGGCATGGGATCGCGATCGATGCCGGGTTGGCCTTCGTTCATAGCGTGAACGCGACGGAGTTGATCAATACCGGCGCCGGCGTCGGCAACGGTGCGCTCATCAAAGTAAGGTCTCTCTTCGGGCGCGGGTTGGGGCGGAGCCGGCGCTTTGTTTTTCCGCGGTGCCGCTGCGGTCTCTGCAAGGTCGGGCTCGCGACGAAGGCCACCTTCTCCTTCCGTTCCCGGGAGGCCCGGTTTAGCGGCAAGGCGAGGATCGACGCCGCGCACGGTTCCACTCCACGTGTCCTTGCGCTGGGGCGGCCGATCCGCATAGTCCCCATCCATGAGTTTGGGCGCCTCAAGCACGCGCTCTCGGAAGTTCCTGTCCTCGAAATAACGTAGTTTCTGACCAAGGATCGGGGGCTGCCCGGAGCACATCACAATTTGTTTTGTAGCTGTCATCTGCATCACCTCACCTGGCGTCAGAAGTGGGCGGGCGGTTTCTTGCCGGCTCACCATGACGTGCGAGAGCCAGGGCGCTAGGCGATGACCTGCGTAGTTGCGTTGCGCACGGATCTCCGTTGTCGTTCCTAAGGCATCCGAAATGCGCTTGGCCGTGCGTTCATCATTGGAAGAAAAGGCAATACGGACGTGGCAATTATCCAAGATTGCGTTGTTTTCCCCGTAAGCTTTCGAAATCTGGTTCAGGGATTGGGCGATGAGATAGGCGCGAATGCCATAGCCAGCCATAAACGCGAGAGCCGTTTCGAAAAAGTCTAGGCGTCCGAGCGCGGGGAATTCGTCTAGCATCATCAGCAGCCGGTGCTTCCGTGTGTTTGACGTATCACCGTCGAGACTCTCCGTGAGACGGCGGCCGATCTGGTTCAGCACCAGTCGCACCAGAGGCTTTGTACGCGAGATGTCGGACGGCGGGATGACGAGGTACAACGAAACGGGCTGGTTGATTCCCATCAAATCTGCGATTCGCCAATCGCAAGCCGACGTGGTTCGCGCAACAGTCGGATCGCGGTAGAGTCCGAGGAATGACATGGCCGTCGAGAGCACGCCTGAACGTTCGTTTTCGGACTTGTTCAAAAGCTCACGTGCGGTCGAGGCCACAGTCGGGTGAACCTTCGGCTCGGTTTTGGTGCCGATATGGTTCGTTTCCATCATGTTCCGCAGTGTGGCGGCGAAGGACCGGTCGGGGTCAGACAGAATGGTGGCGACGCGGGCCAGGGTCTTTTCTTTTTCCGCGTAGAGAACGTGAAGGATTGCGCCCACGAGCAAGGAATGGGAGGTCTTCTCCCAGTGCGTACGCCGCTCAAGGGCTCCTTCGGGGTCGACCAGAATGTCCGCGATATTTTGAACGTCTTGGACTTCGTGCGCGCCCTTGCGGACCTCGAGCAGTGGGTTATAGCGAGCCGAGCGCGGATCGGTGGGGTTGAACAACAGGCAGTGTGAGAACTTCGAACGCCAGCCAGCAGTAAGCTTCCAGTTTTCACCCTTGATGTCATGGATGACCGCTGAGCCGGTCCAAGACAGGAGCGTCGGGACAACCAAGCCGACGCCTTTGCCTGAACGCGTCGGCGCGAACGCCATAACGTGCTCGGGGCCTGCATGACGAAGATACTTTTTGCCAAAGCGGCCGAGGAAAACGCCGACTGGCTTGAACAGACCAGCACGCGCGATGTCACGCTTGGTCGCCCAGCGGGAGGATCCATAGGTCGTGGCAAGGTGGTTTTGTCGCGCACGCCACAGAGCGCCAGCAATCGCGATGACACAGCCGAGCATGCCGCTGGAGGCCGCGACTATACCCGCGCGGTCGAAGACGGCCGGGGCATAGGCGTCGAACGCGTACCACCACTGGAAGAGCCGCCACGGATGGTAGACAGGCACGGAAAACAGTTCGAACCAAGCGGCCCCGAGGCGCGGCTGATAGCCAAGGTCCATCGCGGCGAGTTGCGTTGCCGCCCAAACTCCGGCGATCACCACGGCGAAGACAGCGATGATCTGTCCAAAAAGAAACTTAGTGGGAGTCATCCCCTCCAGCCCCTTTCCAACGCGCGCCCGTCGCGCGGTGAAAAAAGGATTCGTCAAAATCAACCTAACGGCAATCCACTCTCCGCCGTCTATTGTCGTCGCTCGTCGTCGTTAGGGATACGCGCGAAAATATCACAACATGCCGACTCAACATCTGGTGCAGCGCCATTTTGGCGCTCACTATGAAATCCGTGAATTTCGGCGCGAACGAATGCGAAAAAGAAGATTTCGAATGCGACTCGGCGTAATCGCACGCGCCGTGTCAGATTGTATGAGGATTTCGCTCGGACTTGCCCGACGTACGAAGGTCAGAGACGCCGATATTGATTCTCGATGATGAAGACGTGGTTGGCGAGGTCTGCAAGCGCTTTGTACCAGTTGCAGCACTGGTCAACGCGCTCTTGCAGTCGCGCTTCGCGTGCGTCCTGAACTTCAACGACCATTTTGTCGAGCATGACTTCGCGGAAGTCCAGCACCTCCACGCGCTGCGGCGGGCTATCCAACCGCTTGCCCGCGCGGTGAGCCATCTCGGTGGCGACTTCATGGACCAGTCTGTTGCGGATTTCGATGTATCCGTAAATGGCTTCGGTCAAAGGGAGCAGTTTCTCCGCCGAAGCGGAAATCAGGGCGTTCCCGGTTCGAGACAGATGCGATGCGGCGGTTTCAAAGGGGGTTACGAAAAGATGGCCGCCCGCTCTGCCTCTGTAGGCATTGGGATGCACGCGATAGACGGACGTGAGGAAAAAACGTCTCAGCCTGTCTGACGCCATATGCATGTTGAGGAGGGCATTTCCCCAATGGAGGTTGAAGAAGGTTTCATCGGCGAAGATGTTTCGCTTGGGCGTGGGACAATGCACGAGCTGAAGGCCAATGCATCGGCGGGCGAACTCCATGAGGCCGTCGAAGTCAGCTCCAGCCGTTGCGGCAATTTTCTTCCAATCTTCGAGCTTGGAATCATCCTCTCCGAGGTCGTCCCTCAGCGTCCAATCGAGACCCGGCGGGGGATCGGTTTGCCACATGGCATGACCGATATCGTCGGGATCATAGTCCTCGGCATTCAACCAGCCGTGATTCTCAATGGGATAAATGCCCTCTGCATGGAGCAAGGTGTCCATGCGCTCCTGTAACTGACCAGCCAGTGTCTCGCCGTCGATCACCATGAGTTTTTTTTGGATTTTTCTTCGTCAGCCCCCGGGACTGCGCCGATCGGAGGATGTTGACGGCGGATCGCCGCGATATCGTCCTCAGTGAAGTCGTCAAGGCCGAGCACCTGGCGATCACGGCGCTTCAGCCGTCGATACTCCTCGGCCGAAATCATCACCGCATGATCGCGTCCGTTTTGCGTGACCATCACAGGCTCTTTCAGCGCAACGGCCTCATATCGCGCAAAGTTCTTCCGGAGTTCGGTAGTGGACACCTTGATCATGCGGAGCCTCCGCGCGCCTTAGTTCGAGATATCTCGTTAGTGTATATGCCATTTTTCGCATATTTCGGCAAAATTTCGAGTTACATGAACCGACTGTCGCCCCATATTTTACTGTGATTGCACTATTTATCATTTTTTGATAAATTTGAAATATGGAAAAAGTCATATCCAATCTTCCCAAGGGGCGCGCGCAACTCGTACGTGTCCTGGCGAAGGCGCGCGATGTTATTCGCGTCGATGATGTCGTCGAAAGCCTGCAATTGGACCGGATCGCGGCCGCGCAACGCCTTTCGCGCTGGACGGGACAGGGATGGCTGCGGCGCGTAGGTCGTGGCGCTTACGTCCCTGCCGCACTCGAGACCTTGGACACTGAGCGCGTTCTTGATGATCCCTGGGTTCTCGTCCCTGCCCTCTTTGCGCCAGCCTATGTTGGAGGCCGCACGGCGGCTGAGCATTGGGATCTCACCGAACAAATTTTCAAAGACGTGGTCGTGCTGACGACTCAAGCTGTTCGTGAAAAGCATCAGGTGAGGCAGGGAATGCCGTTCTCCTTGAAGCATGTCGATGAGAAAACGTTGTTCGGCCTGGTGACCATCTGGCGCCGGCAAACGCGGGTGTTCGTGTCCGATGTTCATCGCACGGTCATCGATATGATGGACGATCCACAGATGGGCGGTGGAATCCAGCACGTCGGCGATTGTCTGGCGGCTTATCTCCGCCGCGATGATAAGGATGAGACGAAGCTTATCGAGTATGCCAAGCGCCTCGGCAACGGCGCCGTTTTTAAGCGCCTCGGGTTCCTAGCCGAGCGGACAGAGGGTGGCGCAAACCTTGCCGAATATTGCGCTCAGCACCTCAGCGGCGGGCATGCCCAACTCGATCCCGCGCAACCGGGTGACCGTGTCGTGACGCGCTGGCGCCTGCGCGTGCCCGCGACATGGGCGCGTGAGGGCTCGCCATGATCGATAAGCGCGAGATCCTCGAGGCCTCGCAGCAAACGTCTCTTACGCCTCATGTGGTCGAGAAGGATTATGTGCTTGGCTGGATGTTGGCGGCGATCTACAGCCATGAGGAACTTGCGCCGAACTGGGTTTTCAAGGGCGGGACATGCCTCAAGAAGTGCTTCTTTGAAACATACCGCTTTTCCGAAGACCTCGACTTCACTCTCCGTAAGCCTGAGCATCTCGATGCCGACTTCTTGCGGGCTGCCTTTGCCGAAGTCGGAGCGTGGATCTATGAGCAGACCGGTATCGAGGTTCCGGCAGCGAAGCAGGAATTTGATATCTACACGAACCCGCGCGGCCAACGCTCATGCCAGGGGAAGATCAGCTACAAAGGTCCGGTTTCTTCGACGCATGGTCTCCCCCGCATCAAACTCGATCTGACCGCCGACGAGCGGCTCGTACTTCCGCCTGCACGGGTCAGGATTTTCCATCCTTACTCCGATGCCCCCGAAGATGGCATCGAGGTGCTGGCCTACGACTATGTGGAGGCTTTTGCCGAGAAGTTCCGGGCCCTGGCGGAGCGTACACGGCCGCGCGACCTGTATGACGTAGTTCACCTCTATCGAAACGTTGATGCGCGCCCTGAACCGGCACGCTTCGTCGAAGTTCTCCGGGCCAAATGCGAGTTCAAGGGGATCGGTATTCCGCAGATTGCAGACCTAGAGCCGCATCGCGCTGATCTTGAGGCCGGCTGGGCGCATATGCTCAATCATCAGCTTCCCGCGCTCTTACCGGTACAGTCCTTTTGGGACGCGCTTCCGGAAGTCTTTGCCTGGCTGGAGGGGACCATCGCAGAGCCGCTTCCCGCCATGCCTATCGGCCAGGGCAATGCCGTTATTCGGGAACGCATCGCGTTGCCGGCCGGCGGATCGGGACAAGGGTTCATCGAAATGATCCGGTTTGCAGCCGCGAACCGGCTCCTGGTCGAACTCGACTACGAGGACAAACAAGGCAACCGCTCGACGCGTACGATCGAAGCCTATTCGCTGCGCCTTTCTCAGGCCGGCGATGTCCTGTTGATGGCAGTGCGCGCCGAGGACGGCCAGCCCCGGAGCTATCTGGTCGACAGCATCCTTGGCGTCCGCACCACCCAGACCCCCTTCACGCCGCGCTTTCCGATTGAACTCACGCCGTCCGGACCGCAAAGCATTCCGCACACAGCGCGTTCAGGATCGTATTCCATGGGCAGCGTCCGCCCGCGTGCCACTCCGGCAGTTCGGCAATCGCCGCGCCCTCGACAGTCGCGCAGGGCAGGGTTCGGCGGTGCATCGGGACCGGTCCACGTCTTTCGCTGCGGCGTGTGCGGAAAAACGTTCAACAAGAAGGACTACGATGCGACGCTCAACAAACACAAGAACAGCAAGACCGGTTTCGAATGCTATGGCACATGGGGAACGTTTGTGAAAACCAAGTGGTAGGCGTAGCGAAGCCGCGGACGTGCTCACAATTCAGGGCCGCTGCGCTCGCGACCCCACGACCAGGAAATCCGATCACCCCGGACGACGCCGCTGATCTCGCGGCCGAGCCCGCGTTCCATCACGGGGCGCCAGGGCACCAGCATGAAATCCTTACCGCGCGTTTCGATCACGGCGAACTTGCCACCGGGGAGATCGACAGCCTTGCGGTAGATGCCGTCAATGCGCCCGGCCTTCGGTGTCTCGCGGTAGGTCAAGCCCAGTTCCTCCGCCAGCTGAGTACCCACACGCGTAAGCTCGCGCCGGCGCAGGGTCGCGAGGAAGGCGGTACGCTGCGCTGGCGTCGCATGATCGGAGATCTCCAAGTCCTGGCTCATCAGCCATTGGCGACGCTGGCGGATCGCCTCTTTGGCTTCGCTGCCAAATCCCGTCTCGCGCAAAGGCGTCGGCGTTTCTGATGCGAGCTCCGTATCCAGCCATGTAACGCCGACGGCTCTCACTTGTCTTTCGATCGTCTGCTTCGAGAGAACTTCGACCGTGACCGGGTTTGCCCTCCCTAAGCGTTGATCATATGCCTTAGCGCGCTCCAAGTGATCGCGGGCGATGATCCATGTCCCATCCGGCTCGCGCTGCGCCCCGCGGGTTTCGCGCCGCATGGCTTCGAGCCGGCGGATATGGGCCTCGATATACTCTGCCCGCGCCGTGGGATCGTACGCGTGGTGAAGTTCTCGGCTATAGCGCCCGTGATGAACAGCGGCGATATCGGCGACAGTCTTGTCGACCATCCGCGCCGACGCCATTCTTGGACGGATCGTAACCACACTGCCTTCCGGCGAAGGATCCGTCGCTTCGGCGGCCCCAATATCGACATAGTGGGCATAGCCATCCGTGGCTTCAACAATCAAATAGTGGCGATCATTGATCTCATCGGACAGACCTCGCGCCAAGATGCGGCCGGTGATCGGCTGGGTCTTATGGTCGGACGGATCATAGATGATGTAGTCGGGCGCTACGAGCTTGCGTCCGCGTTCCGTCAGCTCTCGATTCATGGTTTTAATAATGTCGCCCTTGAGCGCCATGTCACGCAGGGTGATCTGAAGGTCTTCGGATAGTCGCCACGTCCCCGGCGCGACCTCTTCCGCCAGTCCGAGACGCCCGAGCTTCTGAAGACGGCCAGCGACAAGGGTCTGGTCCAAGGTTGACTGGCGTTCAGTGGCGACACGCACCAGTCCGTCCTCTCGCGCGAGAGTCTGAAGCCGCCGGTCTAGGTTTGTGAACCGCTCCTGATCCATCTCGGCCCGGCGGCTCCTGACGATCTCCAGGTCCGTCCGGGGTCCAAGGTCGAGGCTGACGATTTCGCGCGCCCGTTCCCGCATGCCATGTTTCATGTACTCCCGTGCGATCACCAGATCCTTGCCGCGGTCGTCTTTGCCGCGGAGCACGATGTGCGTATGAGGATGGCCGGTGTTGAAGTGATCCACCGCCACCCAATCAAGACCGGTGCCGAGGTCGGCTTCCATCCGCTTCATGAGGTCACGAATGACGGGCTTGAGATCTTCGTACTCCGCGCCGTCCTCGATCGAGACGATGAACCGGAACTGGTGACGGTCTTCGGCTGAGCGTTCCACGAAAGCCCCGCTATCGGCGCGGTCCTGGGAAGCCGAATAGAGCTGTCCCGGCGTGCCGTCGCGTGTCACGCCGTCGCGTTGGATGTAACGCAGGTGGACTTGGGATGGCTTTAAGCCTTTGACGCGAACGAAGCGCGATTTAATGATGACATTGCGCTGCCGAAAAGCCGCGTATCCGTCACGGGAGGCCAGCACCCGCCCTACGCCTGCCCCGCGTCCGATGCGGTTGCCTTGAAAGCCAGCGCGCTTGCGGCGGTGGCGCCCTCCCGCCAAGACGACAGCCTGCAGAACCCGGTGCAAATACCTGCGGCCGCGCTTGCCGCCAAGCGATCGTATTTTGCCAAGTTTCGGTTTGAAGTCGTCATCGCCGCTCATAACGGATCGCCTCGTCGCGTTCCCGGTGCTTTCGTCGCGTGTCGCGTGCAGTGGCGCCACCGCATGCGTGGTCCTTCAACGTCTTGGGCTCTCTTGGCGCCATGCGTTCCGGTGCTTGGCGCCGATTTGGCGCCACGC
>JAIEMI010000259.1 GCA_019752235.1 Rhodospirillaceae bacterium | reverse complement strand
ACGCAGCCTACTCCCAAGGCCTCGACCTCAAAACTAAAGGCGACTGCGCAGGCGCCATTCAGAAGCTTCGCCCTGTCGCCAACCTCGGTCCCGGCTATGAAAACGCCCAGACGGCGCTGGGCGCCTGCTTGCTGCAGATAGGTCTCAGGAATAACGAACCTTCCGGAGATTACTATGAAGGCCTGACATGGTTGATCCGCGCCGGAGATGCCGGCTGGCCCGAAGCCCAAGGTGCCTTGGCCATGTCTCACGCTTTCGGCCCTTCGGCGATCCGCAATGGGGAGGAAGCGGCCTACTGGATGACGCTTTACCAAACAAATCCCAGCAAACTGCGTATCGGATTCGTTCCCTTGCCTGCGGCCGACGTTGCCGCGGTGGAGAAAATTTTGTCGCCGGCCGACAAAACAGCGGGCGTTGCACGGGCGCGAGCCTGGAAGCGCCATATCTGGCTGCCGCCCCCGCCCGCACCGGGCACCCCTGAAACCCAGCGCGGACCGCGCCGCGAAAGGCGCGGGCCGCCGCTCGGCTGACGCCCGTGGACGACGCTTCATCGTCGACGAAAGGCACGCGCGCGCACTGTCATCGAGAAATTTGTGACTATTCTCAGGAGAATCGCGCCGCTGGCCATGGTCGCGATATTTGCGCTCGCGATTTTGCTGCTGAGCGAGGCTCTTGCCGAAAACCGCTTTCTTGAAATCCGCTACTATGTTGCGGGGCTTCCCCTACGCCAAGTCGCCTCGGCGGTGGTCTTCACCGCCGCCGATCTGGAACGCGTGATCCGCCATTGTATGACCGCGTGGCATCGCGCCCGTGTTGTGCTGGTGGGGTTTTCCTTTGGCGCCGATATCCTGGCGTTCCTGCACCAGCGCCTCGGCATCGATATCCGGCAAAATACTGCGCTGATCGCGTTATTGGCGCCCAGCACACATGCGTCTTACGAGATCAGCGTCGGCGGCTGGGTTGGCGCGGAGAACGCGCGCGGGCCCGACGTGGCATCCGCGGTGAACGCCCTCACCGCCCCCGTTCTCTGCGTGCAAAGCTCTGAAGACCGCGAACGGCCGTGCGACGGGATCACGAAGCCCAACGTCGAAAATTTGTTGATGAAGGGCGACCATCACTTCGACGGCAACTACGCGCCCATCGTGACGCGGATTCTCGCAAAGACGAAGAAATAGCCCCGCGCTACAGCTGCGTCGGGTTCGGCGCGTCGCCGTAGACGGCTTTCGGATCGAAGGTTTTTTCGGTCTCTTCGAACTTCAGATTATCGACCGCCTTCGCCACGTCGCCGAGCGGGATTGAACGGTAGAAGCACGAGCGATAGCCGACGTGACAGCTTGCACCCGAGCCGGCGACATCCACGCGCAGCCATACGGAATCCTGGTCGTCGTCGATGCGCATTTCGACGATCTTCTGGGTCAGGCCGCTGGTGGCGCCCTTGTGCCAAACCGCTTTACGGCTGCGGCTGTAATAGTGCGCTTCGGCGGTCTCGATGGTCTTGGCCAACGCTGCGGCATTCATGTAGCCGTGCATCAACAGCTCGCCGGTCTTGGCGTCGGTGGTCACGACCGGAATCAGGCCGTTCTGATCGAACTTCGGCGCCAGGGTCTTGCCCTCTTCCACCTGTTCGATGCTGATACGGGGCCCAAAGCCCGTGTTTTGGCCGCTCATGTCGTCACTCCATCGGGAAAACGCGATTTCAGGGGCACGATATCGCGCCTAACCGTCCGTTTTGCAATCCCTTAGCCGATGCGCTATCACCCGCCCCGGGACAGGTATCCGCGCGATCTCCGCAGCGGGCCTGGGGAATAGGCCTATGTCATTGATTTTATATAATACTTTGACGAGGACCAAGGAAGCCTTCACCCCGGCCGATCCGGCCCGGGTGACGATGTATGTCTGCGGCCCCACGGTCTACAACTACGCCCATATCGGCAACGCCCGCCCCGCCGTGGTGTTCGACGTACTTTTCCGCCTTCTGACGGCGCGCTATCCCAAGGTCGTTTACGCGCGCAACTACACGGATGTGGACGACAAGATCAACGCCGCCTCCAAGGCGCAGGGTGTGCCCATCAAGGCCATTACCGACAAGTTCACGGCCATCTACCGTGCCGACATGGCGGCCCTCGGGGTGCTGCCGCCTACGCTGGAACCCTGCGCCACCGATCACATCCCGCAAATGATCGGCATGATCGAAGCCCTGCTGAAAAACGGTCACGCATACGCCGCCGAAGGGCACGTCCTGTTCAACGTGCCGTCCTTCGCGGGCTACGGACAACTGTCGCGCCGTAACCTCGATGAGATGATCGACGGCGCGCGCGTGGAAGTCGCGCCATATAAGAAAGACCCCGCCGATTTCGTGCTGTGGAAACCCTCGACCCCGGACCTGCCGGGCTGGGACAGTCCCTGGGGCCGCGGCCGTCCCGGTTGGCATATTGAATGCTCGGCGATGATCGAGACGCACCTGGGTGAGACCATCGACATTCACGGCGGCGGCCACGATCTGATTTTCCCGCACCATGAGAACGAACTGGCGCAGGGCACGTGTGCACATAACGGCGCGACCTATGCCCGCATGTGGATGCACAACGGCTTCCTGACCATGGACAAGGCGAAGATGTCCAAGTCCTTGGGCAACATCGTCACGGTGCACGAACTTCTGGAAAGCACGCCCGGCGAAGCTTTGCGCTGGGCGATCCTATCTGCCCACTATCGCCAACCGCTGGACTGGTCTGATGAGACCGTCGCCCAAGCCAAGACGACGCTGGACCGTGCTTACCGCGCGCTGGAGCAGGTCACAGCAATCACCGCGATTCCGAACGCCGCCCCGGACGCTGTGATCGCCGCGTTAGACGACGACCTCAACACACCGAAGGCCATGGCGGAAATCGCCGCCCTGGTTAAGGCGCTCAATCAAGCAGCCACCACGCCTGATAAGGCGCGCTTTAAAGGCCAGTTGGTTGCCGCCGGGCGCTTGCTGGGCGTGCTGCAGCAGGATCCCACCGCATGGTTTGGCGCGGCAAAGGCATCCTCGGGCGTCGATGCCGCCGAAGTGGAACGGTTGATCGCGGCGCGCCTCGCGGCCCGCAAGGCCCGCGACTTCAGGGAAGCCGACCGGATTCGTGATACGATTGCCGCCATGGGCGTCCTGATCGAGGACCGCGCCGACGGCACCACATGGCGCGTAGCAGAGTAGAACATGGCATCCGTATCACCCGCGACCGCGTCCTCCATCGCCATGCTGGAAAAGCTGGTCAGCTTCGATACGGTGTCGCGCAACTCCAATCTGGCTTTCATCGACTTCGTTCAAGACCTGTTGAAAAAACACGGCGTCGAGAGCCGCCTGGTTCATAACGACGATAAAACCAAGGCCAACCTCCTCGCCACCATCGGCCCGCGCGTGGAAGGCGGCGTGGTGCTGTCCGGACACACGGACGTCGTGCCGGTGGACGATCAGGAATGGTATACCAATCCCTTCGACGTGGTGGAGAAGAACGGCCTGCTTTACGGCCGCGGCACGTCGGACATGAAAAGTTTCCTCGCCATCATTCTGGGCTCGTTGGAGACCCTCACAACAGCGCCCTTGAAATTGCCGCTGCATCTCGCGTTTTCCTATGACGAAGAAGTCGGCTGCCTGGGCGCACCGTCGCTGATCCGCCTGTTGAACCGCGAGCTGCCGAAACCGAGCGCCGTCATCGTCGGCGAGCCGACCGAAATGAAGGTGGTCAGCGCCCACAAGGGCATCACGGGCATCCGTACCGTGGTCACGGGCTTCGAAACGCATTCCTCGCAGACCCATCGCGGCGTCAGCGCCGTCATGGTCGCAGCGGAATTGATCCAGTTTCTGCAATCGTTGTCGGCCGAGGCCGCCGCCAAAGGCCCGCATAACGACCTGTTCGAGCCGCCGCACAGCACCATCACCGTCAACGTCATCGAAGGCGGCACCGCCATTAACATCATGGCGCGTCACTGCACCTTCCAATGGGACATCCGCGTCCTGCCGGAAGATCATCCCAGCCGTTACCTCGACCGTTTCAAGGCCTACTGTAACGATGTCGTGCTGCCGCGCATGCGTGCCGCTTCGCCCGACTGTAACATAGAGACCTTCCCGCGCGATCCGACGCCGCCGTTGCGTACCGAACCTCACTCCGAGGCCGAGCGGCTCTGCCGCGCGCTGACGGGTGATAACGTGACTCGCGCTGTGGCTTTTGCGGCGGAAGCCGGGCAGTTCCAGGAGAGCGGCCTGTCGGTCGTGATCTGCGGGCCGGGCTCTATCGCCCAGGCCCATCAGCCCAACGAATTCATCGCTATCGCCCAGGTCGACGCCGGCACGCGTTTCCTGCATGATCTGGTGAGGCACCTGTCGCGTTAAGCACCTTCGCGCGCAATAGAAACCGCGGATCGTTCCGGGGAGGGAACGCGATGCTGTTGAGCAGTTCCGCCAAAATCATCATTGCCGACGATTTAATTCCGATGCTCGTGGCCTTGCGCCGCGCGCTTAATCAATTGGGCTTTTCCGATATTTACGAAGGCGCTTGCGGCAACGAAGCGCTGACCGCCCTGCGCGCCAACCCCGACGCCGCGCTCGTGATTTCGGACTGGAACATGCAGCCCATGGATGGCATCGAGTTTTTGGAGGAGATCAGGAAGGATGTACGTTTCCGTACATTGCCGTTCATCCTGATCAGCGCGGAAACCAGTCCTCGCCTTCAGGACAAAGCCCTGGCCGCCGGCGCAAATCTCGTGCTGCCGAAACCTTTCGATGCCGAGGCTCTGCGCAAAGCCATCGCCGGACTTTAAGTCTCGTCAGGATTTTCCCGTCGGCGGCGTACCCGGTTTGCTTTTCATGATGCTTTTGCCGGTCGTGAAGCGCTTGGCGGCAAATTGATACGTCGCGCCAATTGCCCTATCGATTTCCTGACTGCGAACCATCTCCAGATTCTGCCATCTAGCGATGACGGGATCCCATTGCATCAAGATGAAGTGCATATCGTCACGCGCTTTCCGGACCGCGCCGATGACATATTCGATGGACATCAGCGCACTGAGAACATCGGCGGTTTCGGCGTCGATATTGTTGAAGACGTCGTCGGTCTCTTGCGTCGCTTTGGCCATCAACAGTTTAATGCGGCCGAGGTCGGCGGACACACGCTGGTCGGCTGAATAAACCTTGATCAGCGTCTCGACGTTGGCGCGGATTTTTCCAAGTTCGCGCGCGCGCTCACGCAAAGCTTCGATGTAGCAAATCTCGCGCGCCAGGGTCTCTATGCTATCCAGCACCTTCTCCGATTCTCCGTCAGGCAATCCCATGGCCAGCGCGGCTTTCTTGAAAGCCTCGCGCAGCGCTTTTTTGTTATCCTCTTCGGCCATGATCTTTTTCAGATCGTCCTGGCTGGCGTACGTGATGGGTTTGCCGGACACCCATGAGAGGAGTTGAACCTGCAATCGGTCGCGCGCGATCTGCTTGTGGCGGCGTGCAACGGTCCACGAGGCGCTGCCATCGAGAACCTCGTTGGGGATTTCGTCGCCGGGACGGATATCGGGCACGTAGTGCAGGCCGGCTTCCGCCTTGTCGATCAGTTGATCGTCGTGGCTGCCTTTGGCGATGTGAAACGTGTCGCGCAGATGCTGCAACGAGATGTAGCCCTGGCCGCCGCCCATATCGACCGCGAACATGGGTTTCTTCGGATGCCCGATCAGCTCGAAGTGCGCACCCGGCGCTTGAAAAACTTTCGCCTGAAAATCAAAGTGGGTGTTGCGGGGGCCGGCGGGAACAGCGGGAGATTGCGGATGTTCAGCGTCGGTCATGAGTCTCGAATTTCAGTTTACTTACCCGTTTTCGCAAGGCCGCTTCGCGCGCCGACAAAAAACGAGGCGTGGAGCGGGTAGAGGGAATCGAACCCTCGCCTAAAGCTTGGGAAGCTTTCGTTCTACCATTGAACTACACCCGCGGATCCGCGTCACAATCTCTTACACAAAGTGGCGTTCCACGCGGGTTCTCATAGCATATAACCCCTTCCGCGCAAATGAACGGCTAGCGGGCCGGCCGCACGCTGGCGTTGAGCAGCCCAATTACATATACGCGCGCATATAGTTAAGAACGGTTCCTAAACCTGGGCTCTGAAATCGCATGGAAACTTTTCTCATTTCAACGGGCGTCGTGGCGGTTTCGGAGATCGGTGATAAGACGCAACTCCTGTCCCTGCTGCTCGCGGCGCGTTTCAAGCGCCCCGCGCCGATTATCCTCGGCATATTGATCGCCACGCTTTTCAACCACGCCCTGGCGGGCGCGGTCGGTGGTTTGGTGGCCACGGCGCTGAATCCAACGATTCTCACGTGGGGCCTTGGGCTTTTGTTCGTCGGCATGGGCATCTGGGCCCTGATCCCGGACAAGTTGGACGACGAGGAGACGGTGAAAGATGCCGCAACCTTCGTGGGGATTTTATGGATCACCACCGCGGCGTTCTTCCTGGCCGAGATGGGCGATAAAACCCAGCTCGCAACGGCGGCCCTGGCCGCGCGTCTGGGCGACGTGGCGCTGGTGGTAGCAGGCACCACGGTAGGCATGCTGCTGGCGGACGTGCCGGCGGTCTATCTGGGGCGCATGGCGACCGAGAAGATTCAAGGATCCTGGGTACGCTATGTCGCGGCGGGAATTTTTGTCGCCATGGGCGTGTTCACCATCGCCGCCGCGCCGCTGGAAAATCTGTGGGGCTGAACGTATCGTCTCGCGTAAGCTGCGCGACATGACGTTTACCGCTTTCACGGATCCCTGGACCCTGGCCTGTCTGGCTGTGCTGACCATTTCTCTGGTCTGGCTGGCCGTCGTGGACCTTAAAACCGGCTACCTGCCGGATCCCTTGCAGATCGTTTTGGCGGTCTCAGGCCTGGGCGTGGCCCTCATCGGCTCGCCCATCGGCATTGCCTGGCAAGCGGCTTTGCTGGGCGCCGCCGTCAACGGTGGCGTTTTCTGGGGCTTGCGGTGGGTGGTGACCCGCCTCAAAGGCCGCGAGGCCATGGGCTTCGGCGACGTCAAGCTGGTGGCCGCGGGGGGGCTGTGGCTGGGGCCCTGGGCCCTGGCCTATATAATGGCCGCAGGCGGGATTTTGACCCTGGTTGGGGCCGGAATCGCGGGCCTGGCGACCGGCAAGCCCGTCTGGAAGGGCGAAATGCCCCTGGGGCCGGGTCTGGCGGCAGGCATCCTGGGGGTCTTTATAGGCGCCCTGGCCGGGGCATCCTGGCTTATGCTGGTGCCCCCTACCCTTCCTTAGCCGATTTTCCCAACCATCTTAAGGGTTTGTAACAAGCTTAACGCTAACCCTTGGCTCAGATTAAAATCTCTCCGTCAGGGATGCCTCCAGACCGATGAACGTTTTGACCAAGACCGCAGAGCCCGCGCCAGAAAGCCTCGTGCAGCCGCCCATAGGCCAGATCCTGCTGCAGCGGGGCTTGGTGGGCGAGAACGACTTGGCCAAAGCCCTGTCCTTCCAGGCGACCCTGGGCGGCCGCCTCGGCGCGATCCTGGTGCGTATCGGATCGGTGTCCGAGGACAACGTTCTCGACGCACTGTCGATGCAGTTGGGACTGGATGTCGTCTTGGGCGAACACATGCCCCAGGATCCCGCCACCTATATCGAAACCATGCGCGCGTCCGGCATCGAACCGGAATGGTGGATCGACCAGGGTGCCGTCGCATGGGCCGCCGACGAGAATACGATTCACTGCATCTGCCGCGATCCGTTGTCGCCCAGCATCCAAGAGGTGCTGATCGACGCCTTCCCAGGCAAGAACCTGGTGTGGGGTCTGATCCGCAACCGCGAACTCGACATGATGCTCGACCTCGTGCGGCGCGCGCTGAACGACACGGGCCGCGACATCAGCGGCGACGTGGCCCTTTTGCGCGAACTGGCCGAGGAAGCCCCGGTGGTGGAACTGGTGTCCAACGCCATGTCCCAGGCGCTCAACGAAGGCGCTTCTGATATTCACGTCGAGCCGCGCGAGCACGAATTCGATATCCGCTACCGCATCGACGGCGTGCTGCAGAACCGCTTGACGCTGCCGCGCTCGCGCTTCGACGCCGTCGCGTCGCGCATAAAACTGATTTCGGGCCTCGACATCGCCGAGCGGCGTCTTCCCCAGGACGGCCGCATCGGCCTGCGGATCTCGGGCAAGGATCTCGATGTCCGCGTCTCGTGCCTGCCGGGCGTATGGGGTGAGTCCATCGTGATGCGTCTTCTGCTCAAGGAGCAGAAGAATTTCACGCTGGCCAAGATCGGCATGGCGTCGGACCAGTTGGAGGTCTTCGGCCGCCTCGCCAACGAACCTTACGGCATCATCCTCGTCACCGGCCCGACCGGTTCGGGTAAATCGACGACGCTGAAAGCGACCCTGGAAGAGATCAAGGACGGTAAACGCAAGATCATCACCGTCGAGGATCCGGTCGAATACAACATTCCCGGCGTCACGCAGGTGCAGACAAAAGCCGATATCGGCTACACCTTTGCCCGCGCCCTGCGCTCCATTCTGCGTCAGGATCCCGACACCATCATGATCGGGGAAATCCGCGACGGCGAAACCGCGCAGATCGCCGTGCAGGCATCGCTCACCGGCCACATGGTGTTCTCCACGCTGCACACCAACGATGCCCTCACCGCTTTCACGCGTTTGATCGACATGGGCGTCGAGCCGTTTCTGGTGGCGTCGTCGGTGCGCGCGGTTATGGCGCAGCGCCTGGTGCGCCAACTATGTGTGCATTGCCGCCAGCCACACGATCCGCCGCCCGCCATCATCCAGAAGTGCCAGGAGCTGCAGAGGGTATTCCCTCAACTGCTGACGGGCACGCCGCAATGGTTCGGCGCCAAGGGCTGCAAACAATGTCAGCACACCGGATATCGCGGTCGCCTGGGCATTTATGAAATGGCCATCGTGTCCAACGAACTGTCCGAAATGATCGTTCAGCAAAAACCGATCCACGAGATGGTCGTCGAAGCCCGCAGGCACGGCTACCGCGACTTGCTGGAAGACGGACTGATCAAGGCCTGGCAGGGACAGACCAGCGTCGAGGAAGTCTTGCGTATCGCCGGCCAGATGGGCGTCGACGGCGACTGATACACTGACCTTTTCGCCTGGGCCTCTGACGCGATGTCGAGAAAATCTGCCTCTTCCGGAAACCCGGATACTGCTGCGCTCTTGAGCGCAGCCATCAGCCATCATCAGGCCGGCGACCTCAAATCCGCCGCGGCACAGTATCGTGCCGTGCTCGCCATCGCCCCCGATCATGCCGAAGCCCTTTACCTTGCCGGCGACGTCGACCGGCAAGCGGGATCTGCCGACGAGGCTCTGCGTAAACTGGAAAAGTCCTTGGCTCTGCGGCCGAACCATCTCCCCGCGTTGGAGATGTTGGGGGCCGTGGCCGTGCAGGCCGGGAAATTCGGGCAGGCCGCGGACAGCTTTGGGACGGCCGCGGCGCTGAGAGCGACCCCCGATGCACACTACAATCACGGCTTTGCGCTTTTCAAAGGGCAGCGTTACGACGCTGCGGTCGCGGCCTTTCGCGCGGCACTCGCGCTGAAGGCCGATTTTGCGCAAGCGCATTACCTCATGGCGGCGAGCCTGCGGCTGCTGGGGCGCTTGGAAGAAGCCGCGGCGGCCTATGAACGCGTCATAGCGCTGCGGCCGCAACACGCACATGCCATGGATGAATACGGCGGTGTACTGTTCGACCTTGGCCTTGTGACGGAAGCCGAAACGGTTTTACGGCGCGCCATCGCCGTCGCGCCGGACATGGCCAATCCTTACACCAACCTCGGGCGCATATATCACCATAGCTGTGCGGTGGACGCCGCTTCCATCGCTTTGGAGCTGCATGATCAGGCAATTGCCCGCGCGCCGGCCAACGCCGAGGCACACAACAATCGTGCCGTGGCATTGCAGATGCTGGGGCGAACCTCGGAAGCCTTGGCTTCATACGAAAAGGCTATTGCGCTCAAGCCGGCGTATGCCGAGGCCCATCGCAACAAGGGATTGGCTTCGCTCATGCTGCAGCGGTGGTCCGACGGCTGGACGGAAAACGAATGGCGTTATAAGTGCCGCCAGTTTCCATCCTCGCCACGCGGTTTTTCCCAGCCTGTTTGGGACGGTACTCCCCCTATTGGCACATTGCTGGTGTGGGGCGAGCAAGGCATCGGCGATGAAATCCTTTACGGCAGTATGGTCGGCGATCTGGTCGAGCAAGGTTATTCGATCGCCTGGGAGATGGATGACAGATTGCGGCCGTTGGTCACGCGTTCTTTTCCGCGCGTGCAGGCCATAGCCCGCCGTACGCCACCCGCCCCTGCGACGTCCGCACCATCGATCGCCGCGCAGATATCCACCGCCAGCCTCGGCCAGTATCTTAGAACAGCGCCCGGGGCCTTCCCAGCCAACCCACGACGCTATTTGCGTGCCGACGAAGCCCGTACGGCAGTTTATCGTGACCGGCTGACGCGCGGCGGCAAGACACGCGTGATCGGCATCTCATGGACCAGCGCCAACCCGCGTTTTGGCGCCCACAAAAGCAGCCCGCTTGAGCTGTGGCGCCCATTATGGAATGCCGCGGATTCCGCCACCCGGTTTGTTGACCTACAGTATGGCGACACTGCTACGGAGCGCGCACGGACTGGCCTCGATCTCACGCATTGCGATGATGTAGATGTCTTCGCGGATATGGATGGTCTCGCCGCCCTGATCGCGGCGTGCGATGGGGTAGTCAGCGTATCCAACACCACGGCCCATCTCGCGTGCGCCCTCGGCGTCCCGACTGCGGTGATTGTCCCGTTCGGCAACGGGCAGCTATGGTACTGGGGCAACGACGGCGCCCATACGCCGTGGTATCCATCGGCCAGGGTATTCAGACAGCACGAGGCCGGTCACTGGGAAGACGTGCTCGCTGCCGTCGCTAAGGAATTCGTCGCCGCGTCATGACAACCCCAGCCGCCCTTCTTGAACAGGCCTTCGCATTTCATAAGGCGGGACGGCTGATGGAAGCCGAACCGCTGTATCGCGCGATCTTAAAAAAAGCGCCGAAACACTTTGACGCCTTGCATATGCTGGGCGTACTGCATCTGCAGACCGGGCGCAACGAGGATGCATTTAAACTGATTACGCGGGCGGTGGCCGCGAAGCCCGGGGCGGCGGCGGCCCTCAACAACCAAGGCAATGCGTTACAAACTTTGGGTCGGCTTGAAGAAGCCTTGGTCAGTTACGACCGCGCATTAGTGGCGGACCCCACCTATGCCGAAGCCTTCAAAAATCGTGGTGATGTGCTGCGTAGCTTACAGAGACACGAAGAAGCACTGACGAGCTATGACAGTGCTTTGCAGCTCAACCCGCAGCATGCGGATGCGCTGAACAACCGCGGGGCTACGCTTCAAATACTGGAGCGCATCGACGAGGCGTTGCGCGACTATGAGAAAGCGCTCGCTATCAAGCCCGCCAACCCATTGGCCCTCAACAATCGCGGCGATGCGCTTATTCTTCTAGAACGTCCCGAGGACGCGCTGGCGAGCTACCGTCAAGCGCTGGCGGTCGCTCCCGGTTCCCCCGAAGCCATGGCCAATATCGCCAAAGCGCTGCGGGGCCTGAAGCGTTGGGATGAAGCGATCGCGGAGTCCGACAAGGCTTTTGCGATAGCTCCCGACAATATTAAGGTGCTCAATAGCCGCGGCGCGATTTTACGCGACATGCAGCGTCCGGCCGAAGCTATCGCATGCTTTGACCGGGTTATTGCCATGCAGCCCGACTGTCTGGAAGCGTTCGCCAATCGCGGCACCACTTTTCACGAAATTGGACGCACCGATGACGCCCTGGCGGACTTCAATCGTGCGCTGTCGATCAATCCTGCGCACGCTGAAACGCGTTGGAACCGCGCGCTGACGCTGCTGATGACGGAACAGTTCAGCGAAGGCTGGCGCGATTTCGAATGGCGCCTGAAAAACAGAAGCGTTGCAAGCCGGCCGCGGCTTTATCCTCAACCGCGCTGGCAGGGCGAGGATCTGGCGGGAAAATCCTTGCTGATCTGGGGCGAACAAGGAATCGGTGATGAGATATTGTACGCAGGAATGGTCGACGACCTTTTGACGCGCGGATTGTCTCTTGTTTGGGTTGCGGATGCACGGCTGCATCCCCTGATCAAGCGCCGGTATCCGGGCCTGCGCGTTGTGGCGCACGAGACTCCGCCCGCTCCCATCACACAAGACGCGTCGATCGGCGCGCAAATCTCCACGCCTTACCTTGGCAAGCTTCTTCGGTCAGATGCCGCTCGTTTTCCAACTGCGCGAAGAGGCTATCTGAAGGCCGACTCCACCCGCGCCAAGGAATACCGGGCGCGGCTCTTGGGCGACACGGGCAAACGCCTTATCGGCGTTTCCTGGATCAGCAGAAACCCGCGGTTCGGCACTCAAAAAAGCATTCGCCTTGCGGACTTGGCCCCCTTTTGGGACCGCGCCGGCGCGGACACGCGCTTTGTCGACTTGCAATACGGCGATACCGCGGCCGAACGCGCGGCCGCGCCCTTCGGCATCGCGCATCTGGAAGACGTGGATCTTTTTAACGATCTTGATGGGGTGGGCGCGCTCATCACGGCCTGTGACCTTGTCATCACCATCTCCAATTCCACCGCCCACCTCGCAGGATCCCTGGACATTCCGGTATGGGTGGTGATCCCGACCGGACACGGCAAATTGTGGTACTGGGGGGCTGATCGGCCCACATCCCTATGGTATCCGTCTGCCGCTATCTTTAGGCAACGCACGCCCGGCGATTGGAACGAGGTCATAGCATCCATTGCCGGCCGCTTGGCGGACACCGCATGACACCGACGACGGCCCCATTCATCCCCAGAACCTTGGCCGATGCCTATCGCGAGGCCTTACGGCTGGACGAACTGGGGCAATACAGCGCCGCGCGAAAATTGTGCCGGCAAATCCTCAAACAGAGTCCCGGTCATGCCGAGATTCATCATCTGCTGGGCGTGATCGCACTCCATGAGAAGCGCCCTGACGACGCCATCCAACAGTTGAAGCAAACGCTGAAGTTGAAGCCGGACCTGGCCGAGGCTGCATTTCATCTGTCGCTGGTATATCGCGAGAAAGGACGCTGGGGCGAATGGCTCGCGGCCTTGGAAACCGTCCACAATCTGCAAAAAAACCGCGCCGATATCCTGATCGACATGGGCTATGCCCTGGAGATGTTGAAGGATCAGGATGGCGCGCTAGCCCGTTATCGTCAGGCCATTCAGATCGATCCCAACGCCGCAGCCGCACATTCCAATATCGCGGCAATTTTGATCCGGCGTGGGGCCCTTGAGGAAGCAGAGCGGCATTTGCAAGCCGCATTGGCGATCACACCGGATGCGCCTCTCGTTCTGATGAATCTAGCCATGCTGCACGACACCGCGGACCGGCGGGATAGCGTCATCGCTACATACGACCGCGTCATTCAATTGCAGCCCGACCACGCCTACGCCCCCTTTCAACGCAGCCTCGCGCTCATGGCCCAGGGCCGTTTGACGGAGGGTTGGGCCGGGTACACATCGCGCTTCCATCGGCCTGACAGCCGCACCTTGCACACCGCGTTCAAGGTTCCTTTTTGGCAGGGTGAATCTTTAGACGGCCGTAAGCTGCTCGTTTGGACCGAACAGGGACCGGGCGACGAGATACTGCTGGCGTCGATGATTCCCGAAGTGCTGGCGCGCGGCGCAATGTTGACCCTCGTTTGCTCACCCCGCCTTGCGCCGGTTTTCCAGCGGTCCTTCCCTGCCTGTCGGGTCATATCGAACGAACGCCTGAAGGCTGTTGATGGCGCAGGCTTTGACTATCAGGCGTCGTTTTCCGAACTTGGCCGGCACCTGCGGCCGGACCTTGCCAGCTTTCCGTCTCAGCGCGGCTATTTGACGGCTGACCCCGCCTTGTCCCGGAAACTACGTGCCGCCTACCAGGCTGGTGGCGACGACAAGCTTGTGGGCATCGCTTGGCATAGCGCCAACCCCACCGCCGAAAGCCAGAAGAGCATCCCGCTGGAAGCATGGACACCATTGCTCGCAATCCCGGGCATAAGATTTATTAACCTTCAGTACGGCGACCATCGCAAGGATGCTAAAACCCTGCGCGACGCCGCCGGACGCGAGATCATTGCCGACAACGCGGTCGATGCCTTGAATGATATCGACCGGTTCGCGGCGCAGGTGGCGGCCATGGATCATGTTGTTTCGGTCAGTAATACCGCTGTGCATGTCGCGGGCGCCTTGGGCGTACCCACCTCAACCATGATTCCTGCCGCCTTCGGCCGTATCTGGTACTGGTTCCACGACCGCACCGACAGCCCTTGGTACCCCACCATGACACTGTTCAGGCAACGTGCGCCCGGGGAATGGGGGCCGACGCTTGCGGCCGTCGCACAAGATTTGAGCCGGAAATTGGGATTAGGCGCGTGAACCCGGCAAAACTTGCACAAGCCCTCGCTGAAGCGCTCGCGCTGCATCAGCGCGGCGATCTCGCGGAGGCCGAAAAGCGGTATCGCGCCATTCTGCGGAAAAATCCGAGGCACTTTGACGCCATGCATCTGCTGGGCGTATTGCGCGATGAGCGCGGTGATCGCGCGGGCGGCATAGCCTTGATCCGCAACGCCATAAAAATTGAAGCCGCATCAGGAGATGCGCACTTCAATCTCGGCCGCCTGCTTTTCCTTGAAGGCGATTTGGACGGCGCGAAAGCCTCGCTCGAACGCGCCATCGACGTCCCCCCCGTGCAGGAGGACAAGAAGGGGCCGGCCCCCAAGGTGCAACTCAAGGACATCCGCGACCGGGTGTTTATCGTGCGCGCCACGATGGACGGTGAAAAGCCGGTGGTGACGATCGA
>JAIEMI010000345.1 GCA_019752235.1 Rhodospirillaceae bacterium | reverse complement strand
TGGCATCACAAAGACCACAATCTCAAGCAAATGAAGCCAACAACCCCAAGAAACTAACCAAGAACAAACTCAAAATCACCTTTTAGGGAATTTACTGGAAAATCTAGGATTGGAGAATCTTTGACAGCTTGTGGTGATCTCCATGCTGGCGGGACGCACCGGCGCCACCGACAAATACTTCACGATCTACGACAACGTCGGCGGCGTGAAGTTCGGTACGCAGGTCTTCTACGAGGGTTATCAGATCGGCCAGGTGGAAAACATTCAGCCTATCGACAAGGGCAACAACCAGCTTCAGTTCAAGGTCGACATCGCGGTGGAGGAGGGGTGGAAGATTCCCGAGGACAGTATCGCCCGCGCCATGATTTCCGGGCTGCTCTCCGCCGTGGCGATTGATATCCGCGCCGGCAAAAGCGCGACTCTGCTGAAACCGGGCGCGCAAATCCGCGGCTCGTCGCCCACTAATATGTTCGCGGCCCTGCAGGACATCAGTTCGCAGTTCGGCGATCTGTCGGCCAACTCCATCAAGCCGCTGTTGGACAACCTCAACAAGTACGTCCAGGTGCTGGGGGATTCGACCGTCGCGCATCTGCCCCAGGCCATGGCCGACCTGGAGAAGATCGCGGGCAGCGTCCAGCGCATGACGCATACCGTCGAAACCGACCTTCTGAAGCCCGCCAACCGCGCGCATATCGACACCATCCTCGCCAACTTCGACAAGACGTCGACCAATCTTGCGGCGGTCTCCGACGGCCTGGAGGAAACCCGCAAGACGTTGACCGCATCCATCACTAAAGTGAACGGCGTCATCGACGACAACGCCGGCAACGTCAGCGAGGCGGCGCGCGATCTGCGCTATACCCTCGACACGATCGCGCGCTATGTCGACGATATCTCGCACAATGCCGATGCTACCGCGCGCAACATGGCGGAGTTTAGCCGCGCCATTCGCGACAATCCCGGCCTGTTCATCACCGGTTCGGGCCAGTCTGATCAAGCGAAGGGAGGCAAGAAATGAGCAACCCGTCTCCCATCATGACGCGCCGCCGTCTGCTGGCCGTAGCGCTCTCCTCCACCGCGCTCGCCGCCTGCTCGTCCGATCCGCTGCCGCGGGACACGTTTTATCGCCTCGTTGCGCCGGCGACGCCGCCGCAGCGCGCCGGCGGACCCTTGAAGGGCGTGCTGGAAGTGCCGCCGCTGCGGGCGTCGGGCATCATAAACGAACGCGCGATTCTCTACCGTGAGGGTGCAACGCAGCTTGCCCAGTACAGTTATCACGCGTGGGTCGAGCCGCCCGTGGCGATGGTGCAGCATTCCCTGATGGATGTGCTGCGCCAGGCCCAAGCCTTCGACAATGTCGTTTCTCCCGAAATGCGCCTCGACCGCGACTACGAGCTGCTGGGCACTTTGCGCCAGTGGGAGCACGTGCGCAGCGACAACACCGCGTCCATTGAAATTGACATCGTCGTGCGCCGCGTGCGCGGCAATCAGCAGATTTTGCTGAAGACATACATGGCAAGCGAACCCGCCGCGGGCGATAGCATCGATGCTCTTGTCGCGGCCTTCGCGCGCGGTTTGGACGCGATCTTCAAAACATTGATTGCCGACTTAGGCTCCATTCAGGCTTAAGCAGGTACTGCCGATTGCTGCCCGGGGGAACCTTCACGCGCTTCATGCGTTTATCGTGATGGTCCTTCCCAGCGGAGCAATGATCCATGACGGCGCGGCATACACTCATCCGGACGCTTATTCTCCTAGGCGTCATCGGCGCGCTCGGCGCGTGCGAGAACAAAGACACCAAAATCGCCAAGGCCATGATGAGCAAGGCCGCGCCGCAGGCCGCCTGGGACAATGCGCTGATCGCCAAGGCCGACGTCACCTGCGACTCCAAGGCGGATATTTTCGCCGTCGCGGACAGTGCCGACGGGGTTTGGGTCGGCCTGGTCGAGGAATTCCAGCTGGGACTGGATGCGCCGCCCACCGTGGTGCGTTTCCCCTATGGCCAGGAAGCCGCCGCTTTTTGCGCGAAGCCGAAAAGCATCAAGCACAGCGAGCGCAACTGCGATGCCGGCGCCAAGCTGCCGGGCTGCCAGCCCATCAAGGGGTGCCAGTCCATCACGCTCGAATCCGAGGGCTGCGGGCCGGTCCATTTCTATTGGGACGGCGCGCGCAGCTCACTCACCTGGTACCGCTAAGCGGGCTTAGATGTTGACCCTGACGATACGCTCCGGCGCGTTCTTCGCCGCTTTCTTGGCTTCTGCGATCAGCGCGCCGAGATTGTCGAGGCCGGGCAGCTTGCGCTGCTCTTCCTTGTGCAGGACCGCGCCGCTGATCGACAATAGCGGAAAGGTCTGAATCTGTCCGCTGCGGGACACGCCCTTGATGTAGCCGTTGTGGCGGTCTTCCGCCGGATACAGGCTTTCGACGTCGTGGGCGAACTTGGCGACGGCCTCGCGGATTTCATCCACCGACGCGCCGGCCTCGACATTGCGGAAGCCCACGAAAAAGTCGTCGCCGCCGACATGGCCGACGAAGCGCCCCTCCCGCCCGAAGGCCGAGCGCAGGATATCGGCGCACATCAGAATAGCGCGGTCTCCCGTTCTAAAGCCGAACTTGTCGTTGAACGGCTTGAAGTGGTCGAAGTCGAGATAGGCGAAATGGTAAGACGCCGCCGGATCCGCCGCCGCGGCCGCCAGATATTCCTGAATCAGGATGTTGCCGGGCAGGCGGCTTAAAGGGTTCTGGTCGCGGGCAAGCTGCAGGTTCTTTTCGTTGATGATCTTCAGCAGCGAGCGCGCATGCAGGAAACCGCCGTATTGGCTTTCCTTGACGATCAGCACGCCTTCGGACTCCGGCAGCGACGAGAAGATTTCCAGGATCTTTTCGGTCGAGGCGTTGACGTTGGCGACGGTGCAAGGTTTCACGAAGGCCGCCACCGACGTCGCCCCCCGGCGCGGGTTGCGCAGCAGCTCACGCCCGTACATGGAATAGATGATGATCTTCAGATCGCGCTCGTGGATCAGGCCCACGGGCGAACCCACCTGGTCGACCACCGGGAAGAACGTGCGCTCACGGTCCATCTTGAAACGGTCGAACACCTCCATGATGTCCTGGTCGATGCGAATCGGCGCGGTGGTGTCCAGCTGACTCATGATCAGGTTGAGATCGGACTCGATCTTGCGGCGGTCCTGGTTACGTAAGGACGCGATGTTGGCGTAGCTCAGGTCCAACTCGTTCAGCGCCGTGGTCGGTTTCGCGACCGCGTAGCCCTGCACCAGATCGCAGCCCAGCTCGCGGCAGACGTAATATTCCTGCGGCGTTTCGACGCCTTCGGCCACCACGAGGCTGCCCAGCAGATGCGCCATGCGCACGATGTGCTGCAGGAACACGACCTTCTTGGGGTCCGAGCCGATGGAGGAAATGATGAAGCGGTCCAGTTTCAGGATCGCCGGCTCGACGTGATAAAAAAGCTGAAGGTTGGCGTGACCGGACCCGAAATCGTCCAGCGTCAGGCTACCGAACTGGGTGCGCAGGTCCAAAAGCGCCTGAATGCCCCCGTCGGTCTCGCTGAGTTCGTGCCGTTCCGAGACCTCAATCGCGAGGTTGGCGTTGGTCAGGTCGTAGCGGTCGCGCAAGGCCGCCAGCACCATGCCGATCTTGGGGCCCGCCATGATGTTGCGGCCGTCCAGGTTGATGAACAGCTTTAGGTTCTTGTGGCCTTCGATGCGGACAAATTTGTCGAAGGCTTGGGTCAGCAGATATTCCTCCACCGCCGCCAGCTGGCCGTCGTCGTGGCAGCGGTCGAAGAAGTCGGTCGGGGACGAGAAACCCAGGGCCTGCACATTGCGCGTCAGGGCCTCGAAGCCGAATACCCGCCCGGTATGAGTGTCGACGATGGGCTGGAATGCGATATCCAGCACTCCGGCGTAACGCACCAGCCCCAGCATGCTGGAACTGGAGAGATCAAGACCGCTGCTGCTGGGCGCAATCGGGGACACGGCGACCTGGTTCATTTCTATCGATCCTCACGGAGCCTCTTTTCCGAGGCTTTTTTTGTGCAGTGCACATTTTCGAGCGAAAACGACGATAGCGGTGCGCGTGATGGATGCAAACCGGTTCATTGCCAACAACTTAAGATTTCAAAAAAGAGTCGCAAAAGGAGTTCTAAAGCCATATCCGTGGGTTAAGGAAAGGGCGCGGCGTCCGGTTGCTGCTCGCGCCCCCCGCGCGTAGTATCCGCCGCCTTTCGCTAGCTTTTCCGCCTTTCGGAGCCGTTCTTTGCGCTATGTCAGTACCCGGGGCCGCGCCCCTGAACTTGGTTTTGATGACGTCCTGTTGACCGGCCTTGCCGCCGACGGCGGTCTTTATGTGCCCGCCTCATGGCCCCAGTTCTCGAAAACAGAGATCGCCGCCCTGGCGGGACTCGAATATCCGGCCCTGGCGGCGCGAATCATCGCCCCCTTCGTGAAGGGCAGCGTGCTGGAGAAGGATCTGGAAGATCTCACGCGCCAGACCTACAGCGCCTTCACCCACGCCGCCGTCGCGCCGCTGACGCAGTTGGGCGCCAACGACTGGCTGGTGGAGCTGTTCCACGGCCCGACCCTGGCGTTCAAGGACTACGCCCTGCAAGCCGTCGGCCTGATGTTCGACGGCGTGCTCAAGGCGCGCGGCAGCCGCATCACCATCGTCGGCGCCACCTCGGGCGACACCGGCTCGGCGGCCATCGAAGCCACCAAGAACCGCGCGGCGGTGGACATCTTCATCCTGCATCCCGAAGGCCGCACCTCCGACGTGCAGCGCCGTCAGATGACGACGGTCGCCGCCAACAATGTCCACAACATCGCCGTCAAAGGCACCTTCGACGATTGCCAGGACATGGTGAAAGCCATGTTCGCCGATGAAACCTTCCGCTCCGAGCTCAACCTCTCCGCGGTCAATTCCATCAATTGGGCCCGCATCATGGTCCAGGTGGTCTATTACTTCTGGGCGGCGCTGCATGTGGGTGCACCCCACCGCAGCGTGGCCTTCTCGGTGCCTACGGGTAACTTCGGCAACGTCTTCGCCGGTTACGTGGCGCAGCGCATGGGCCTGCCCATCGCGAAGTTCCTTGTCGGCTCCAACAGCAATGACATCCTGACGCGCTATTTTGAGACCGGCGCCATGACCATGGAAGGCGTGGTGCCGACCCTAAGCCCGTCCATGGATATCCAAATCTCGTCCAACTTCGAACGGCTGCTGTTCGAAACCCTGGGCCGCGACGGCGCCGCCGTGTCGCGTCTCATGGACGGCCTGAAGCAAAGCCGCAGCTACACGGTGCCCGACGCCGCTTACCGCGAGATGCTGAAGCTGTTCGCGGGCTACCGTCTGGACGACGCGGGCACCAAGCGCGTCATCGGCGACATTCACCGCACCACCGGACAGTTGATTGATCCGCACACCGCCGTGGGTGTCGATGCGGGCCGCATGGCGCGGCTCGATCCCGCCATCCCGCGTTTGACGCTGGCCACCGCCCACCCGGCGAAATTCCCGGCGGCTGTCGAGGCCGCCACCGGCGTGCATCCGCCGCTGCCCCTGGCGTTGGCCGACCTGTTCCAGCGCACCGAGCGCTTTACAACGCTGCCCAACGACCTAAATGACGTGAAGGCTTTTGTGCGCCAGCATGTGCGGCGCTAATTAGGGATTTAAATGGCGGTTCAGGTCACGACGCTTTCGAATGGTTTACGGGTGGTCACCGATACGATGACGTCGGTGGAAACCGTCGCGGTCGGAATCTGGGTCGCCGCCGGCACCCGCCACGAAACCGCCGATATCAACGGCATCTCGCACCTTCTCGAGCACATGGCCTTCAAGGGCACGGCGCGCCGCACCGCCCAGGCCATCGCCGAGGAAATGGATAACGTCGGCGGGCAGCTCAACGCCTACACCAGCCGCGATCACACGGCGTATTACGCCAAGGTGCTGAAAGAGGATTTGGCCCTGGCGGTCGATATCCTCTCGGACATTCTGCTCAACTCCACCATGGACGGCGAGGAGCTGGCGCGCGAACAGCATGTGGTGGTGCAGGAAATCAACCAGGCCGACGACACACCCGACGATATCATCTTCGATCATTTCCAGGCGGCCGCGTTTCCCGATCAGCCCATGGGCTGGCCGGTGCTGGGCCGCGAGGACATCGTGCGCAGCGTCACACCCAAACGCCTGCGCAGCTACATGGGCGCCAACTACGCCGCCGACAACATGGTGGTGTCCGCCTCCGGCGCGGTCGATCACGACGCCTTCGTCGCGCTGGTGGAGCGCGCCTTCGCGACGCTGCCGCGCACCTCGGCGGTCAGCGAAGTCGCCGGGCGCTATGCCGGCGGCGACACCCGCCAGGCCCGTGATCTGGAGCAGATGCACATTGTCCTGGGTTTCAACGGCGTCGCTCACAGCGATCCGGATTTCTATAACCTCGGCGCGCTTTCGACCTTGCTGGGCGAGGGCATGTCCTCGCGCCTGTTCCAGGAAATCCGCGAGAAGCGCGGCCTGGCGTATTCCGTATTCTCCAACGCGCAGTCTTTCTCCGACGCCGGCGTGTTCTCGATCTACATCGGTACCGGCCAGGACGACGTCGGCAAGCTTGTTCCGGTCCTGCGCGATGAAATCAAAAAGGCCGTGGAGAACGTGCGGGAAGACGAGGTCAAACGCGCCCGCGCCCAAATCAAGGCCGGGCTGCTGATGTCGCTGGAAAGCCCCGGCAGCCGCTGCGCCCAAAGCGCCCGCCAGATCATGGTCTACGGCCGCCCGCTGACGACGGCCGAGATCATCGCTAAAGTCGAAGGCGTCAACGCCGCCGGCATCACCCGTGTGGCGCGGCGCATCTTCTCCGGTCCAACGACGTTGGCGGCGCTGGGAGATAAAAAAAGCTTGGATGGGCTAAGCGCGCTGAGAGCGCCGCTCTAAGCGTGCCCGGCTGTCGATGACAGCATATGCGGAGCGATGCCCAGCTTCGCGATCGCCTTGTCCCACTTGTTGTCGTAGTCCTCCGAGAACAGCAGGTCCGCGTCCGCCGGCACGTTGAGCCAGGCGTTGCGTTTGATCTCTTCGTCCAACTGACGTGAATCCCAGCCGGCGTAACCCAGCGCCATGAGGTTGCGATGAGGCCCCGTGCCTTCGGCGATGGCTTTGAGGATTTCCGTGGTGGTGCTGAGTGCGATCTCGCTATCCACCAGCAGCGTGCCGCCTTTGTGGTAATCGGCCGAATGCAAAATGAAGCCGAGCTGAGTCTGCACCGGTCCGCCGCGATGCACTTGGATATTGGCGCAGTTGTCGGCGCGCGGCTGGATGTTCAGGTTCTGCAGGATGTCGCCAAACCGCACGTCACGCAGCGGCTTGTTGACGATCAGGCCCATGGCGCCTTCGTCCATGGAATGCACGCACATGTATATGACGGCTTTTTCGAACCGCTTGTCGGTCATGCCCGGCATGGCCACGAGGAGCTGGCCTGTCAGATATCCCGGCAGTGTCTTGGACCGTGACGAGCCCATATCACCCAACATGATGTTACATCGCCCTGGCGATAAAGATGGGCGTAAGCGCGCGCGAAGACAAGACTTGAAAAATGCGATTGCCACAATTGCCGTGACCAAAGCGCGCCGCCTATAGAATCGTGCCGCCGCGCCGAAGGCGCGCTTAAAATGAGGACGGCGCCGTCAAAAGACGGCGCCGTCACGAAATTTTTCGGCTTCGGCGCGCGCCAGCGCGTCGACGCGCTCGTTTTCAATGTGTCCGGCGTGGCCTTTCACCCAGTGCCACGTGACCTGATGCGGCGCGCGCGCTTCGTCCAGCGCTTGCCAAAGATCCACGTTTTTCACGGGTTTCTTGTCGGCCGTGCGCCAGCCGCGCTTTTTCCAGCCGCGAATCCACTCGGTGATGCCTTTCTGGACATATTGGCTGTCCGTGGTCACCGCCACGCGGCACGGGCGCGTCAGGCTGCGCAGGCCTTCAATCACCGCCATCAGTTCCATGCGGTTGTTGGTGGTAAGGGATTCCCCACCGTAAATTTCTTTTTCACTGCCTTTGAAGCGCAGCAGTGCCGCCCAGCCGCCGGGGCCGGGATTACCAAGGCACGCACCATCGCCGAACAGTTCGACAATCTCTCCTTTCTCTTCGTTGGTATCTGCGGGCATTTAACTCAGCCCGTAAGCGCCGATGTCGGTCACGCGCCGGTGGAAGTTCAGCTTGTGCAGATACTCGCGCGGATCCTTGGGCTTCACCAGCGCGCCCGCCGGCGTGTTCACCCAATCGTACAAACGGGTCAGCAAAAAACGCAGGGCCGCGCCGCGCGCCAGCAGCGGCATGGCCAGTTTCTCGGCCGGCGTCAGGCGGCGCACGGTCTGATAGCTCGACAGCAAGCGATTGGCCTTGGTGATGTTGAAAGCGCCGTCGGCCTCGAAGCACCAGGCGTTCAGGCACACCACGATGTCGTAGGCCAGGAAATCGTTGCAGGCGAAATAGAAATCGATCAGACCCGAGCATTTGCCGTCGCGGAAAAAGACGTTGTCGGGAAACAGATCGGCGTGGATCACGCCGTTCGGCAGCGCATCCGTCGCCGGCCAGGCTTGGCTCAAGTCATCCAGTTCTTCCGCCAGCCGCGCGCGCAAACCGGTCTCGATGCTTTCGGCGGAGTCCGCCGATTTGGCATACAGCTCTTTCCATCCGGCCAAGGACAGGCTGTTGGCGCGTTTCACGCGGTAGCTCATGCCCGCCTGGTGCAATTCCGCCAGGGCCTTGCCCAGTTCGGCGCAGTGGTCGGCGGTGGTGCGGCGCGGCGATATGCCGTTCAGAAAACTGACGATGGCGGCGGGCTTGTCGCACAAGGTGCGCAGGGCCTGGCCGTCGCGGCCTTTCAACGGCACCGGACAGCGCACGCCGGCGGCGGCCAGATGCTCCATGAGACCGAGAAAGAACGGCAGTTCCTTCGGGTTCACGCGCTTTTCGTACAGCGTCAGGATAAAGGGCCCCTTCGCCGTCTGCAGCATGTAGTTGGAGTTCTCGACGCCTTCTGCGATGCCCTTGCAGCTCACGACTTCGCCGAAGTCGTAGGCGGCGGCGAACGCTTGCAGGTCTTCGTCGGAGACTTCGGTGTAAACCGCCATGGGAGGCTCAGGCGTTCAAAACGCGGGGGAGGCTGAACTTCACGGTTTCTGTCGTCACGGGGATTTCCTCCACCGTCACATTGAACCGCGCGCGGGCGGCGGCGATAACGCCGGCCACCAAGATTTCCGGCGCCGATGCGCCCGCCGTCACACCGATGGTGCTGCCGGGCGCGATACTGCTCCAATCGATCATGCCCTCGTCTTCCACCAGGTAAGCGCGCCGGGCGCCGGACTTCAGCGCCACTTCCACCAGGCGGTTGGAGTTGGACGAACTGGGCGAGCCTACCACGACAATGGTGTCGCAGCGCGCGGCGATGGCCTTCACCGCCGCCTGGCGGTTGGTGGTCGCGTAGCAGATGTCTTCCTTGCGCGGCAGCGCGATCTTGGGGAAGCGCCGCCGCAGCGCCGCGACGATCTCCGCCGTGTCGTCCACCGACAGCGTGGTCTGCGTCACGTAAGCGAGATTGTCGGGATCGGCGGGTTGCAGGTTCTCGGCGTCCTGCACCGACTGCACCAGGATCATCGCGCCCGGCGGCAACTGCCCCATGGTCCCGATCACTTCGGGATGGTTGGCGTGGCCGATCAGGATAATCTGGTGGCCCTGGCGGAAATGGCGTTCGGCTTCCACGTGCACCTTGCTCACCAGGGGGCAGGTGGCATCCACGTACAAAAGATTGCGGGCTTCGGCGGCGGCCGGCACCGACTTGGGTACGCCGTGGGCCGAGAACACCACCGGGCGGCCTTCGGGCACTTCGTCCAATTCCTCTACGAAGACCGCCCCCTTGCTGCGCAAGGTTTCAACGACGTGGCTGTTGTGAACGATCTCGTGGCGCACAAACACCGGCGCGCCATATTTCTCCAGGGCCCGTTCCACCACCAAAATGGCGCGGTCGACCCCGGCGCAGAAGCCGCGCGGGGCCGCCAGCAGGATTTTTAGCGCGGCAGAGGCCATGGAATGGGGTCCAGACAGGGTTTTAAGGGGCCTAGTTTCACCGCCGGTCCCCCTATAGACTATGAAACTAGCGCCGTTTGCGGCGCTCTGATAGCAAATCCAGCCCTCCGGTGAAAGCCGCGCGGGCGGCTAACCCGTTAACTGCCGTACTGAAAAAGCCCCATGACCCTTCGCCCGTCCGTTGCGCGCGCCCTCGCGCTGATCCTTCCTGTCACCGCGCTTCTGGTGGTCGCCGGCTGCAGCAGCAAGCCGATCCCGCCCTGCCCCAACGTGCGCGTCGACAGCGCCACCAGCACCCTGACCAAGTTCAAGGACGGGCCGGGCCGCGACGTCACGGATATCGAGTATCAGGCCGAGATCACCGGCTATAACGGCCAGTGCGTGCATCATGAGGATGAGGTCGACGTGACCTTCGACGTGGATTTTGCCGTCACGGGCGGGCCCGCGGCCAAGGGCGGCACGGCGCCGCTCTATTATTTTGTCGCCATCCCGCAGTTCTTCCCGGAGCCCACGGGCAAGCGCATCATCGACACGCAGGCGAAACTGCCCGACCAGGCCAACGCCCGCACCCGCTTCCAGGAAACCGGCGTGCGCGTGACGATTCCCTTGAAAAAGGATCAGCCGGCGGCGGGGTTCGACGTTTATGTCGGCTTCCAGCTCGACAATGCGCAGCTGGATTTCAACCGCAGCCGGATGCAGAAATAGGCGCCCGTTAGGCCGCCGCTTCGCGGGGTTTTTCGGCCGCGAGGCGGGGCAGCAGGATCTTCACGGTCGTTCCTGTGCCGTCTGCGCTTGAGGGCGCAATGGTGCCGCCCAGCTGGCGCACAAAAATGTTCACATAGTTGAAGCCACGCCGCTCCGGCGCCTTCACCGCGTTCCGGTCTCTCATGCCGACGCCGTTGTCGGCGACCGTGAGCGCAACACCGCTCCCGTCCTGTTTCACCCTCAGCACGACGCGGCCGGCGCCGCTGGGAAAAGCGTGTTTGATGGCGTTGGTGGCCAATTCATTGACCAGAAGGCCGAAGGGCACGGCGCGGTCGGGATCGATATCCAAGGGTTCGGAGTCGACTTCGATGCGGATGTGCGAGGACTCGCCCAGCAGTGTCGCCGTCATGGTCTTGGCGATCTCCCGCAGGTAAGCGTCGGCGCTGATGGCCCCGCCGCGGCTGGAGTGCGAAATCAGGTCGTAAAGCTGGGCGATGGCGCTGATGCGGGTCTGCATCGCTTTGTAGCCTTGCACGCCGGCGGCATCGGTCGATTTCGCTTCGTAACCGATCAGGCCGACAATGATCTGCAGGCTGTTCTTGATGCGGTGGGAAATCTCGTTGGTGAGCATCAGGGCATCGCGTTCGCGCTGTTTGCGGTCGGTGATGTCTTCGAAAACCAACAGCATCCGGTGAGAATGATTGCCCGGCTGCGAGATTTTACGGGCGTTCAAATTGAAGACACGCTGCCCGAGGCCCGGAAAAGTGTCTTCGATCTCGAAGCTTTCGATAGGTTTGTTTTCCGGCAGCACTTTTTCCATCAGATGGCGTAGAGCCGGCACATCCCATTGGCGCTGGCCCAATTCGGACAAGCGGCGCCCGCGCACTTCGGCTTCGGTGATGCCGAAGATCGTCAGGAAGCTCTTGCTGGCCGTCACAATGGTCATGTCGAATTCGAGCACAACCAGCGGATCGCGGATGGTATCGACGATGCTTTGGGTCAGCAGCCATGTGCGTCGGCTTTCGGCCTGCGCCGCGCGTTCGTCGCTGACCTCCTCGATGGCCAGCAGGATGGCGCCGTCGTGATCGCCGGGATGCAGAATCTTCCGGGCATTGACCAGCATCTTGCGCCGGCCGATGGAGGGGAAATCATGGTCGAGCTCGAATTTCTCGACCGATGTTTGCTGCGGGATGACGCTTTCCAGCAGCGTGCGCATGGCGGGAATGTCCCACTGGCCGTTGCCCAGCGCGTAAATATGGCAGCCTTCGGTCTCTGCGGCGCTGGTGCGGAAGGTCTGATAGAAAGCGCGATTGGCGGACGTGATGTTGAAGTTGCGGTCAAGAATCATCAGCGCGCTTGGAACCGTTTCCACGATCTCGCGCGCGATGACGTCCGACATGCTGGCCACCCCCGCAGTCCTTACGCCGCAAGCATTGTTTCAACGGAAGTTTGCAGCTGATCTTCCGTATAAGGTTTGCGCAGGAAATGCCGTCCGTCCACGAATAGCGCCTTCATTTTTTCGGTGACGGTATTGCCCGTCGTGTAAAGCACGCGCAAATCCGGGCGAAACGCAACGGCTTCGCGGGCAAGGTCGCAGCCGCCCAATACCTCGGTCTTGAGATAAATGTCGGTAAATAGTGCGTCGATGGACGGTGTGGCGCGCAGCACATCGAGGGCCTCTCCGACTTCGCTGGCCAGAAGCGTTTGGTGGCCCCAGTCTTGGATCATCATCTCAGCGAGACCGCGGATAAACATGTCGTCTTCGACGATCAAGATTGTGGCCATGAGGGTATTTTCCACCGGTGCAGCGGTTCGCTTCTGCAACGGTCCTTGGGTTACCGATATTCAAAGCCGAAATACCGATGTTTCGCAGGACGCGCACAGCCCAGCATGGGGCGGGCGGCTGTGCCGCGCTGTTCCATTGTGAACAGGTGGCGCGCGAAGCGTCAGGGCTTCGACAAAGGCGGAAAAACGGCCTGCGGCCTCCGGGGAGACCGCAGGATATTCGCGGTTAGTTGCGGCGCGGATTGTTCGGCGCGTCGTCGCGGCGGTTGGAAACGCCGTCGCCATCGCGGTCACGGTCATGACGGTCGGACACGCCGTCATGGTCCTGGTCACGCCAGCCGTTGCGCCAACCGTTGCCCTGTTGGCGGGTGTGCTTGCGATGTTTATATCTTTCGCCGTATTGAGCCCGATATTGGCGGGCTTCATGGCTATTGCGCCATCTGTGCCACTGGCGGTTGTTGTCCCAGTAACCGTCGCTGTAACCGAATGCCACATCGCCGGTGTTGAAGCTAAAGCTGAAGCTGTCGCGTGCCATGGTCGGGAGCGAGGCACCGAGGGTGCCGCCGGCGAGAGTGCCGACAATCAGCGCGGCGATTGCAAATTTTTTCATGTTTCGTTCCTTTTTGTGTACACGGGTAGAACGTAACAGCAGGGGGAATGTTACGCGCAAAACGCGAGGCTGCTTTATGTGGCCCCGGAAAGATGGAAGCGCCGCCAACGGAGTTATCCACAACCGATACGAGGCTTTCCGCGGTGTTGCCGCCGTTGACCACGGATGCCGAATCAGCCGACACTCCGCCCATACCGCATACCCTTGTGGAAGAGACCGGTTCACCCACTTGATTTAGAACCGGCGCCGAAGGAGCAACCGCCCTCGGAACCTCTCAGGCACACAGGACCGCAAGGGATTGGTATTCTGGAAAGCAGGCGGATGATCAAAGCCGCCTCACCGAAGATGTAAGCCGGTTCGCTACCTACCAAGCGCCGCTGGTGAATCTTTCAGGTTTTCCGACAGAGGGGGGCGTTCAGATACCCGGATTCTGAATCCGGTCTGAGCGGCCCGAACTCTGTTGGAGAATGTATGTGCCGGATACCAGCGCGGAAACCCTCAAAACCACGCCGCTCGACGCCCTGCATAAATCGCTGGGCGCCAAAATGGTGCCCTTCGCCGGCTACAACATGCCGGTGCAATATCCGCTGGGCGTGCTGAAGGAGCATCTGCATACGCGCGCGGAAGCGGGCTTGTTCGACGTATCGCACATGGGCCAGGCCGATTTGATCGGCGCCGATGTGGACGGCGCGCTGGAAACGCTCGTGCCGGGCGATCTCCGCACCCTGGCGCCGGGGCAGATCCGCTACACGCTGCTGCTGAATGATGATGGCGGCATCATCGACGATCTCATGGTCACCCGTCATGAATTGCCCGGCAAGCAGAACACCCTTTGCCTGGTCGTCAACGCCGCTTGCAAGGAAAACGACTTCGCCCACATCGAACGTAAGCTCAAGGGCCGCGTGCATCTGAAGCGCTACGAAGATGCGGCGCTGCTGGCGCTCCAAGGTCCGCGCGCGGCCAAGACGCTGGCGAAGTTCATTCCCGTTGCGGCCGGTATGCCCTTCATGACCAGCCGCGTCGAAAAATTCGACGGCACCGACGTGCGCTTATTCCGTTCGGGCTACACCGGCGAGGACGGCTATGAAATCGCAATCCCTGCCGCCGATGCGGAACGGATCGCGAAGCTTCTGTTGGCCGAACCCGGCGTGCAGCCCATCGGCCTCGGCGCGCGCGATTCTCTGCGTCTCGAGGCGGGCCTGTGCCTGTACGGCAGCGACATCGACACCACCACCACACCCACCGAAGCCGCGCTCAACTGGGTGATCGGCGCCCGCCGCCGCGTCGAAGGCGGCTTTCCGGGCGCGGATAAAGTGCTCGAACAAGTCTCCCGCGGCGCGCCGCGCAAACGCGTGGGCATCAAGCCGCTGGGCAAAGCGCCCGCGCGCGGCCACACCGAAATCCAGGACGGCAACGGTAAACGCATCGGCGAAATCACCTCCGGCGGTTTTGGCCCCAGCTTCAACGGGCCTGTCGCCATGGGGTATGTCGAAACCGCTTTCGCCAAAGTCGGCACGCCCGTCAGCCTCATCGTCCGAGGTCAGGCCATGCCCGCCCAAGTGGCGGCCATGCCGTTCGTGCCGCACCGCTATTTCAAGCCTGCAAAATAAACCTAGGGGAATTTTCATGAGCCAAATTCGTTTCACCAAGGATCACGAGTGGATCAAGATCGACGGCAAAATAGGCACCGTCGGCATCACGCAATTTGCGCAAAGCCAGCTTGGCGACATCGTGTTCGTCGAAGTGCCGCCCGCGGGCAAAGCGGTGAAAGCCGGTGGTGAAGCCGCCGTGGTGGAATCCGTCAAAGCCGCCTC
>JAIEMI010000193.1 GCA_019752235.1 Rhodospirillaceae bacterium | reverse complement strand
CAAACCCTCAACCTCGCCATCACGGCCTTAGCCGCCGAGCAGGCCGGCGGCGCGCGCCGCTGTCTCGACATGACCGTCGCCTACCTCAAAGAGCGCGTGCAGTTCGGCAAGCCCCTCGGCGCCTTCCAGGCCCTGAAGCACCGCTGCGCCGACATGATGGTGCAGGTGGAATCCGCCACCGTCGCCGCCGAGCAGGCCGCCGCCGCCGCCGACGCGGGCGACGCCGATTTCCCGATGCTCGCGGCCCTGGCCAAAGTCTATTGCTCCGAAGCCTTCTACAATTGCGCCGCCGACACCATCCAGCTGCACGGCGGCATGGGCTTCACCTGGGAAACCGATCCGCATCTGTATTTCAAGCGCGCGCGGGCCGGGGCCGCCATGTTCGGCGACGCCCGCTATCACCGCGAACGCATCGCCGCCGGCTTGGGCTTATAGGTTTGGGGTTGTAGTCATGGCAAACACCGACACCCCCGCACTCGCCGCTTTCCGCGCCGAAGCCGCCGCCTGGCTCAACAGCCAACTGCAAGGCCCCTTCGCCCATGTCCGTCATCGCGGCGGTCCCGGCTTCGAGCATGAAGCGCACGAGGAACGCCTCGCCTGGGAAAAGGCCATGGGCGCGGCGGGCTGGACCGCGCTCGGCTGGCCCACGGAACACGGCGGCCGCGGCTTGCCGCTGCCCGAGCAAGTCGTGTTCTACGAAGAATATACCCGCGCCGGCGGCCCCGGCCGCGTCGGCCACATCGGCGAGGGCCTCATCGGCCCCACCATCGTCGCCTTCGGCACGCCCGAACAGAAAGCGCGTTTCCTCCCGAAAATCCGCCTGGGCGAAGAACTGTGGTGCCAGGGCTACTCCGAACCCGCCGCCGGCTCCGACCTCGCCAACGTGCAGACCAAGGCGCGGCTGGAGAACGGTGAATGGATCATCGACGGCCAGAAAGTCTGGACCTCGCTCGCCCACGTCTCCGACTGGATCTTCGTGCTCTGCAAGACCGAGCCCGACGCGCCGCGGTATAAGAACCTCTCCTTCCTGCTCGTGCCCATGAAGCAGCCGGGCATTGAAGTGCGGCCCATCAACCAGCTCACCGGCACGTCGGAATTCAACGAAGTCTTCTTCAACGAGGCGCGCACGCCCGCCGCCCACATCATCGGCGCGCGCGGCGACGGCTGGAAAGTCGCGCTGGCCCTGCTGGGTTTCGAGCGCGGCGCGTCCACCCTCGGCCAGCAATTGGGTTTCGCCAACGAGTTCGCGGAGATTCTCGCCGCCGCCCGCAAGAATGGTCAAGCGAAAGACCCCATCATGCGCCAGCGTCTCGCCGACGCCTGGATCGGCCTCAAGATCATGCGCTTCAACGCCGTGCGCGCGCTGGAAGAGGAAACCCCGCTGCCCGCTCGCGCCGCCATCAACAAACTTTTCTGGGGCACCTGGCACCGCGCCGTGGGCGAACTGGCCATGGACGTGCTGGGCCCCGAAGCCGAAATCTGCGGCGCGGCGCCCTACGATCTCACGCGCGTGCAGACGCGCTACCTGTTCTCGCGGTCCGACACCATCTACGGCGGCACCAACGAAATTCAACGCAACATCATCGCCGAACGGGGGCTAGGCCTACCTAGGTCTTAAACTCGCGCGGCTCATTCTGGGAGGAATAGCTATGATGAACCTGCAAGAAATTTCCGATCGTCTCGAAATCCAACAGCTGATGGTCGACTACGCCAACGCGCTGGACCGGCGCGACTTTGAAGCCATGAACGACGTCTTCACGCCCGACGCCTACATCGACTACCGCGCCATGGGCGGCGTCGACGGCAAGTTCCCCGAAATCAAGAAGTGGCTGGACACGGCGCTGAAGCCCTTCCCGAACTTCTGCCATCTCATGGGCAACATCGAAGTCAAAATCAGCGGCGACACCGCCAAAACCAAAACCGCCTGCTTCAACCCCATGGTCATGGACATGGGCGGCGGCAAGAAACAGACGTTCCTGCTCGGCCTCTGGTACACCGACAAAGTCGTGCGCACCCCGAAAGGCTGGCGCATCGCCGAACGCGTTGAGTCGCATTGCTTTGATTACAATGTCCCCGCGGGTTTGGCGGTGACGGGCTAGAACGGGATTGCTTAAGGTTGAATCGGACCTCTCCCACTGTCATTCCCGCGGAAGCGGGAATCCATTGTTCAACATGTTCCGCCCGGTGTTTTTTGCACGATGGATCCCCGCTTTCGCGGGGATGACGCGTAGAGTTTTTAGGTCCATCCGACCGCTTCAACGTGAAGCGATCAGATTCTAACACGCGCAGCTTTTGCGTCTCCGCTACCGACGCGCGAGTCCCGGAAATTAAAGCGACAAACACGCTTTTTATTCCGCGTGGGTCGCGCGGAGGTTGGTGGTTGGATCGTCGGTGCGTACCTATCTCAAGTTCACTGGAGCACACCGCTCCCCTCCGCTCAAAAAGCTGACGTCAGGCGCCGCGCGTATATGCGCGGACGCGGGGAATTTGAAATAAGGAAAAATACACATGAATACTCCGACCCCGAACACCCCGACCCAACCCAACAAGACCCCGTCTGAGCAGCAGACTCAGCAGAACCCGTCCAAAAAACCGGATGGCCAGCAGGGCAGCGACAGCTCCGAGCAGAAGCAGCAGGGTCAAGAATCGTCCAAAGAAAATAAGCAACAGGGCGACGACAGTAAGCCCAGCAAGTAGCCGTCTCAGCGTTGCCGGCTGAAGACGCGTAAGACAAAAGCCCCGCATCCGAAAGGACGCGGGGCTTTTTCGTAAGCTTTAGAATTGCCGTCCGACGGTTGACGCCCTTTTATAGGCTGCTGCAAAACATGTTAAAGTGGTAATATTTTCCCTACAATATCAAAAGTAGATTTTTCATAGATCGAGGCGTGCGAGCCCATGGCCGTTATAAAATACGTTTGCCATAGCAAGCGAGTACTCGATATCGCGTTGCGTCACGGCTGGAAACCCGGCGCACGATATACGAACCTGCGAGACGTTAAACGAATTGGGAAACTAGGGTTTCTTGATACTGATTGGAAAACATACGACTTCAAGCGGCATCTGCACGCGACGATGTTGACCCGTCCAGATATTACAGTTGCCCGTGACGTTGAGAGGCTCAGAGATCTACCCCGAATACTAGATCAAGCATGCACTCTCTTAGAGTACGCCCGAAAAGTCGTCATCGTCCCTAAAGCAAAAGGCCTGGCAAATATATTGCTTGAGGCGATTCCTGAAAAATTTGTTTTAGGCTATAGCGTGCCCACCCAATACGGTGGAACACGATTGTCGCTGGCATGTTTTGGTCAGCGGCCGGTACATTTGTTGGGTGGGCGGCCAGACCGACAGCGAGCAATTGCTCAGCAGTTAAATGTGGTCAGTTTTGATACAAATCGCTTTACCCTTGATGCCGCCTTCGGAGATTTTTTTGATGGAGAAAAATTCAGGCCTCACCCCGTAGGCGGATACGAACGTTGCCTTGAGGCCTCGATCAAAAATATGAATGCGCTTTGGGCTGATTACAGGCCGATAAAGCGCGCACGGAGCAAGTCAAATGACAGAGCTTGATAGGCGCGATCACTTTCTAATCGCCCTCTATAATCAACTCATGAACGATATCAACAGACATATTATTGTTGTCTGGCAATCCGTGGCAACTCTCGTGGCCGCAATCGCTGCTTTCGGGTTGGTTGAAAAGAATGTGATCTCCATGGATGTGGCCATCTCCATGGTGCTGCTGAGCTGCATTTGGCTGGTCCAGCATGTGTACGATGCCAGTCATTGGTATAACCGCAATTTGGCAATGATCGCTAATATTGAGCGGCAGTTTCTTAAAGTGAGCGACCTCAAAGATGTTCACTATTATTTTGGAGCCCATCGTCCAAGTGCCAAAATCATATCGCATTTGCGCATACAGAGATTATTCGGATACGGCGTCGCCGCATTAGTTCTGCTTTTGCACCTTCAAAATGTGATGCTTCCTATTTTTCGTGGATCGGCCACCGTCTCCTTGCTCAACCTTGCGCCCTGGGGAATCTTAATTGTGGGCTTCTTTGTTGTGTTACAGGCGGCGCGAGACCACAAAAATAAGTACGAAGAATTTATAAAGAACTCGCCGGGCATACCTGTGGATGCCACCGGCATTACTTATGGCGTTGGCCACGGGTTTGATGGCAAGCCCCGTTCAAAGTGACCCCTTTTCAGCCGCACTCGCCGTTCTTAGAAATACCCGGCGGGTTAAATGCCCATGAGCGTTTGACCCTAGAAGGTATGCGGTACTCCATTCAAATGGCATTGCTTGGCTATGCTAGGCTTAGAGGGGCTGCCGCAGAATACAGTGTGCAGCAAGTCGCGAATCAGAAATCTAATGTGCCTGAAAGCCGCATCAGCATCTTAAGTGACGCCTGGTTCACTTTAGATACTCTTAACAGGCTTCGCGTGCTCATAGGCAGTTATCCCGACGCAAGCGCTCGAACACTTCCCGCTGTCGTGCTGTTCCTAAACCGAGCTAAGTCGGTCGAGACGGTGCGTAATCGGTTTCAGCATCTCGCAGAACAACTTTCTCGGCGCGTAGAATTAGAGCATTCCGCGCAGGCTATTTTGGGACAAGTCTCTTGGGTATTTTGTCCGCATCCCGAAGAGGCAATTAAACCCGTCTTCATATTCGGCATCGTTGGTGGAAGCGCTCCGCAGAATTTGGGTCGCCAACAGTCGATCAACGTTTCACCAATTGGTGGACAGAAAGTGGAAATACCGGTTGGTCGGTTTGAGGTCCACGCTTTTGGAAAACTTGTTCGGCTAAGTGAACAAATAGAAAATATGATGGCGTGCGTGCCAGCTTTAGAAGTCCACCTTATTGCTCGTTTTCAAGCTCGCGCAAACCGAATTGCGGAGGAGCGCGGCTTAAATGTGGAGGTTCTTTTAAAGCCAATTATTGAATGTTCAGGCTTTCAAGCCCAGGTGGGGTTCGGTGGCGAGGGGCCTAGTGCGGACGGCGAATTGAAAGTTGTCACGTCCTACCATACGCCTTGTGCAACTTTCTAGGAATCGGTGATCGACTTGAGGGCTGATCAGAATCTTGAAAAACTGCATTCTCTTTATGTCTATAGTTATGCAGACTTCATTTATAGATGCGTGCAGGGTGCGAACGGATTTGATGATGATGAGATTTTTGTTGACTATTTGAGCGAACCCCTAAAGGTCGTGAAGCCGCAAAAAGTTACGTTGCTTCATGAGTTTATAGCGAATGTGACGCGATTCGAGGTGACTTACCTCGTCGATAAGTTCCCAGAAGATTCTGTGGAGAGTACGAAGGAAATATTGAGGGAAGCTAATATCCCGGCGCCTAAGTGGCTTAAATCTACACGCATGCGTGAGCGATTAGATGAAGTATGCGAGCTGCTAGAAGAAGCTGTGGCGACGTTCACACCTTCTATTTTCTTCGTGCTATTTTCTGACCGGCAATTTCTGACTTTGTTCCAGGGGCGCATCGCGGCCTTTGTCGGTACTTTGACGACCGACAATCACCCAGCATTGATCATGAGGAACGGTGTTCTCAAACGTCCGAATAACTTGCCGGTTTGGCTAAAGGCAGCCATTTTTCATAGAGACAGGGGCCGATGCCAGCATTGCTGGAAAGATATGACCGGACTCGGGCGACCAATCACCGATCTTCACCTCGATCACATCGTTCCTCTTGCTGCCTCCGGCTCGAACGATCCAACCAATTTCCAATTGGCTTGCGAGAGGTGCAATAAAAGAAAAGGCGCAAGAGAAATTAACCAGCCGTCGAAATTCACGCCGTACTGGTGAGCTAGTTAAACGACGGCGCAATTGTCATCGTTACTTCTTCAAACTCGCAATCTTCACCACCTTGCACGTGGGCAGCGGGTGGCTCTTCGCGTTCACCCAGCGCAGCAGCGACGTGCCGCTCGTATGCCCGTCGGTGGTGAGGAAGTTCGCCACGCCGCCCGGGTTCTGGTGGCCCACCACGATGGTCACCGAGCCGTCCTTGTTATAGGTCGCGGTCCTCGGGTTGATGTGGATTTGGTTGTAGCGGTAATCGAGCGATTCCATCCAATAGTTATCCACCTGGAAATTCCAGAACTGGCATTCGGGAATCTGCGTGTCGATCACCAGCGCTTCGTCGGGCTGCAGCTCCCAATAGCCGTGGATGTAGTAAATCGACGGGTCGCCGCCGGCCTTCTGGAAAAACGCCTGATCGATATCGGGCATCTGGTTGGTGTGCTTGCGGAACAGCTCAGACCAAGAGGCAAAGGTGCGCGCCGTGCCGTGCACGAAAGCCGCCGCCGACATCAGGCTTTTATCCAGCCGCGCCGCCGACAGCGGATTGGGGTGCGCCGGGCCGTTGCGCCGGCTGATGGCCATGTTCGCGGCCATCTCCTGTTTGCGGTCCAGGAAGGTCTGGCGCACCAGGATCATCGACGTGTCCGGCTGCATGGGCAGCCAGTTGCCGTTCTGCGGCGTCTGGCTCACCACGATCTCGAAGTTGCCGTTGGCATCGACGTGCATGTTGTCGACGTCGATGACGCCTGTATCCGCCATGGTGCCGTCAATGGCGTAGCGGTTGGCGCGCGAGGCGATGGAAAGGTACTTCACCGTCCCGCGGTTGCCGCGGATCACATACTCGCGGTCGCCCGACACGGTCGCATTGAAATAGATGTTGTCCGGGTTATCGGCGCCGATCTTGGCCGTGGTATGCGAGGCCATGTAGAACTCGGGAAAGTCCGGGTCCGCGCATTCCAGCATCATGTCGAGGGCAATGCGGGTGAGTCGGCTCAGGTAGCGCCAGCCTTCCGCCCGGTCCAGTTCCGTCGCCGGCGATTCCGGCCGCAGGATCACTTCGCCGGCCGCTTTCAGTTTGTCGCAGAACTCTTCCCAGGCTTTGCCGGAAAGGACACGGTGTTGCGCGGTCTCGGACATGAATTCTCTCCCTCTTCACTCTTGTCATCCCCGCGAAAGCGGGGATCCATCCCGCAAAAAACACCGGACAGCGTTTTTTGATAAGTGCATTCCCGGTCTCGCTTTGCTCGCCGGGAATGACAATGTTTGCTTGATACCTCTAGCTCAAAAACTGCTTCTTATACGCGGCGAAGTCTTCTTCCATCTGCTCCAGCGTGATGCCGAAATCCTTCATGTCGTACTTGTGGGCCGCGCGCTTCTCGCGGGCGTTCTCTTCCAGCCAGTCCTTCATGATCTTCTCGGTGTGGGGATTCATCGCCAGGCCCACCCGCTGCAGCACGGTTTCCACCTGCTTCAGCGGGTCTTTGATCTGCTCCTCGTACTTCACGTCCAGGAAGCGCTCCGGCCCCAGCCTGGCGCGCAACTTGGCGAAGTTGTTCAAATACCCCGCCCAGGTTTTTTCCGTGAAGGCACCCACTTCTTTTTTGGAGATGTTGGGCGAGGCCAGGCGGTAAAGCGAATCCACCATGCTGCAATAGGACGGAATGGTCTGCAGCGGATCGCGGTGCGTGGTGATCAGCACCGCTTCGGGGAAACATTCCAGCAAAGCTTCCGGCGCGCTCAAGTGGCTCGGCGTCTTCAGCACCCAGCGTTTGCCCGGGCGGCTCGCGTCCTGCCACTGCAGATACTTCAGGATCGTGCGCAAGTCGCGGTAGGCCGGGCGCTGATCGGCGGTCTCCAGCCACTTCCCGTAGGACGGCACATACATCGACGCGCCCGCCATGGTGCCGATGAACACCTGATCCATGATGATCACTTCCTCATCCGGCTCTTCGATGGAGAACGGGTGGATCGACGTCAGTTCCGGCACGGCTTTTAACATGGCCTCCTGAATGAACACCGCCATCTCGCGGCGCTTCACCGGTTTGCCGCGTTCCTCGCCCTTGAACGGCGCGTAGTTCTGCGTTTCCCACCATTTGATGGCGTTCATGCCCGGCGCTGTCGCCAGCAGGCGGTGCAGCATGGTGCTGCCCGTGCGCGGCAGGCCCATCACCGCGCCCGCGACGACGGCTTCTTCCTTCAGGATCTCCGGGTGCTTCTTGATATCCTCGATCATCCGCAAACGGTTGCCCAGGCCCGTCAGCATGCGCTCGCGCTGAATCATGGCGCCCTGTTCGCTGAGGCGCGCTTCCTCGCGTACGGATGTCAGCAGCACGTCCATGGGTTCGAAAAACCAGGTGTCGCCGAAATCGCTGAGGCCGTTGCGTGTCTGGGCTTCGGCCAGCAGGGCGTCGCGGTTGAAAATCGCCTCGTGCATCGTCTGTGGTCCTTAAATCTTGAAAGCTTGGCGCAATCGCTCGGTCGCGAAGGCCAGCGCCTGGTCGGCCTGCGGCAGCACGCCGCCCATGCTGAAGAAGCCGTGGAACACGCCGTCGTAGCGTTTCATATCCACCGCCACGCCCGCTTTCTTCAGACGCGCGGCATAGGCTTCGCCTTCGTCGCGCAAGGGATCGTATTCGGCGGTGATGACGGTTGCGGGCGGTAAATCCGCCAGGTTTTCCATATGTAGGGGCGAGGCCAGCGGATCGGCCGGATCGTGGCCCGTGGGCAGATAGTGGTCGCGGAACCAGATCATCATTTCCTTGGTCAGAAAATAATCCCTGGCGAACAGGTCGTAGGATTCCGTGCTGCAGGTCTGGTCGGTCACCGGATAAATCAGCATCTGGTGGCGCAGCTTCGGCCCGCCGCGTTCGCGGATCAGCAGCGCGACGACGGTGGCGAAGTTCGCGCCCGCGCTGTCGCCGCCCACGGCGATGCGGTTGGCATCGATGCCCAGGGCGCTCGCGTTCTTTGCCACCCACAGCGTCGCGGCATAGGAGTCTTCCACGCCCGCCGGGAACTTGTGCTCGGGCGCCAGGCGGTAATCCACCGACACCACCGTACAGCCCGTGGCTTTGCTCAACGCGCGGCACGTGCCGTCGTGGGAGTCGAGGCCGCAGATCACAAAGCCGCCGCCATGGAAGAACACCAGGCACGGCTGGTTCGGTTCCTGCGATGCTTTGTAGATGCGCACCGGAACGTCGCCGTCGGGGCCGGGAATGGTGCGGTCGGTGATCTCCGCCAGTTGGATCATGGACGGCGGACGCGGCACGGCGTTGTTCATGGCGCGGTAAGCCGCCGCGCTCATCTGCGACAGGGGAATGGCATTCATCGCCGACATCTGGTCGATGATGGCTTTAGCAATCGGATCTAACGGCATGTACTCCCCCACCTCTCTATTCTTAGCTGCGCTTCACTTGCGGCGTTTCGCCGCGGGCCTTCAGGATATCCAGCGCCACGTCGACGATCATGTCCTCCTGCCCGCCGACCATGCGGCGGCGGCCCAGCTCGACGAGGATCTCGCGGGTATCGAGCCCGTAGGTCTGGGCGGCGGTTTCCGCGTGACGCAGGAAGCTCGAATACACACCGGCATAGCCCAGCGCCAGGGTCTCGCGGTCCACGCGCACCGGGCGGTCCTGCAGCGGACGCACCAGGTCTTCCGCCGCGTCCATCAGTCCATAGAGGTCCGTGCCGTGCCGCCAGCCCTTGCGCGCGGCGGCGGCGATGAACACCTCCAGCGGCGCATTGCCCGCGCCGGCGCCCATGCCCGCCAGCGAGGCGTCGATGCGGACCGCGCCGTTCTGCACGGCGACGATGGAATTGGCCACGCCCAGCGAGAGGTTATGGTGCGCGTGCATGCCGCGCTGGGTCTCGGGCTTCAGCACGCGGTCAAAGGCCTGGAAACGCGCCGCCACGCCGTCCATGTCCAGGGCGCCGCCGGAATCCACCACGTAGACGCAGGTCGCGCCGTAGCTTTCCATCAGCTTGGCCTGCTCGGCCAGTTTTTCGGGTTCCACCATGTGCGACATCATCAAAAAGCCGATGGTGTCCATGCCCAGCTCACGCGCGATGCCGATGTGCTGCTTGGAGACGTCGGCCTCGGTGCAATGGGTCGCCACGCGCACCGACCGCACGCCGATCTCATAGGCGCGCCGCAGCTCGTCCACGGTCGCGATGCCCGGCAGGATCAGCGTCGTCAGCGTGGTCTTCTTGATGACGTCGGCCACGGCTTCCAGCCATTCCCAGTCCGTATGGGCGCCGAAGCCGTAGTTGAAGCTGGAGCCGTTGAGCCCGTCGCCGTGGGCCACTTCAATGGCGTCCACGCCCGCCTCGTCCAGGGCCTTGGCAATGCTGCGCACATGATCGATGCCGTACATGTGCTTGATGGCATGCATGCCGTCGCGCAGGGTCACGTCCTGGATGTAGAGTTTGGTCTTGGTGGGATCGAGTTTCATATCAGGCCGCCTTCAGCAAACGCTGGGCGATCAGCTCGCCCGTGGCATGGGCGGCCGCGGTCATGATGTCGAGGTTGCCGGCATAGGGCGGCAGGTAGTCGCCGGCACCTTCCACTTCCAAGTAGATGGCGGTCTTCACGCCCGTGAATTCGCCGTAACCCGGGATTTTGATGGGCCGGTTGGAGCCGAAACGCTCGAACTGCAGTTCCTGCTTCAGGCGATAGCCCGGCACGAACTTCTGCACGTCCGCCACCATGCGCTTGACCGACTCGTCGATCACCGCGAAGTCCACGTTCTCGGACAGGGTAAACACCGTGTCGCGCATGATCATGGGCGGTTCGGCGGGGTTCAGGATGATGATGGCTTTGCCTCTCGCCGCGCCCCCCACCACTTCGATGCCGCGCGTCGTGGTGCGGGTGAACTCGTCGATGTTGGCGCGCGTGCCGGGTCCGGCGGAGCGCGAGGACACCGACGCCACGATCTCGGCGTAATGCACCTTCGCCACACGGCTCACGGCGGCGACCATGGGAATGGTCGCCTGTCCGCCGCAGGTCACCATGTTGGCGTTGGGCGCGTCGATGTTCTCGTCCATGTTCACGGCGGGCACCACAAAGGGGCCGACGGCGGCGGGCGTCAAATCCACCACGCGCTTGCCGTGTTTGCGCAGGATTTCGTCATGCTTCTTATGGGCATAGGCCGACGTGGCGTCGAACACGATCTTGATGTCGGCGAAGCCCTGCATGGCCACCAGGCCGTCGATGCCCTTATCCGTGGTCGGCACGCCCTTGGCGCGCGCCTTGGCCAGGCCCTCGGAGTTCGGGTCGATGCCCACCATCGCCACCAACTCCAGATGGGTGGAGCGATTGAGCAGCTTCATCATCAGGTCCGTGCCGATGTTGCCCGATCCGATGATCGCCGCTTTGATCTTGGACATAGGTTACGCCTTTCCATACGTGAAAGCGGCCGACCCGAGCCCGCCAATGACGGCTTTCACATGTTGTCCCGGCGTGATGGCGACCATCGGGCCCAAGGCGCCGGTCAGCACGATGTCGCCAGCCTGCAGAGGTTCACCACGCTTCGCCAGAGTCGATGCGAGCCAAGCGGCGGCGTTCAGGGGGTGCCCGAGGCACGCGGCACCCGCGCCGAGCGAAGCGGCCGCGCCGTCGATTTCCAGCGCCATGCCGCAGGTGTAGAGATCCAAGCCCGCCAGTGGTTTGCCTGCGGCGGCGAGCACAAAAAAAGCCGAGGAGCCGTTGTCGGCGACCGTATCCGCGAAGGCGATTTTCCAGTCGGCGATGCGGCTGTCGACGATCTCGATGGCCGCATGAACAGCGCGTGTCGCGGCGGCAACGTCCTCTCTCGTTGTCTCGATTTTCGTGAGCGCTGAGTCCAGCACCAGAGCCACCTCGGCCTCGACTTTGGGCTGAAGGGCGCGGGCGGGGTCGAGCGTTCCGCCGTCCGCAATACGCATATCGTCAAACAACACGCCAAAATCGGGCTGATCCACGCCAAGTTGCTTCTGTACCGCTTGAGCGGTTAAGCCCGCTTTCCGGCCGACGATCCGCCGGCCTTGCGATTGCCAGAAGCGCGTATTGATGGCTTGCACGCTATAAGCGCCCTCGATGTCTAGGGGCTCTAAAAAATCACGGAGCGGCGGAATCGCCGGACCCGCATAGGCCGCGCGCAAGCGCCGTGCGGCGCCTTCATATAGGTCAGACATGGCTGTCTCCTGAAATCTCGATGGAGCTTGCTTAGTCCGAAAACACGGCTGGCGCTAATCGGTTACCGGTCCCATATTCCGCATCATGAGAAAATTGGGCCCTCAGTCTGTCACGCGCGCGCTCCGCCTTCTCGTGGCGATCATCGATGATGCCGGAGCGTCGAGCTTAACCACCATCGCCGCGGGCCTAGGGATTCCGGCGGCAACAGCCTATCGGCTGGTTGCGTCTCTGGTTGATGCGCAAATGGTTCTGGCCGTGGGCGGAGGGCGCCATTTACCGGGGCCCGGGCTCGCCCTGCGGCTGGACCAGATTTCGCTACGGCCCGCGCTGCTTGCTCTGGGCCGGCCGGTGGTCGCGCGCTTGTCGCGCAAGACCGGAAGCATTGCCCATTTGGGGGTGCTTGAGAACGATATGGTGACGTATCTGATCAAGGCTGGGCGGCGAAAGCATCCCAGCTTCACGGCCGAGGGAAAGCAGCTCGAAGCATATTGCTCCGGCATCGGAAAAATCTTACTTGCGGCTCTTCCCGAGAGTGCGTTGACGGAATATTTGAAGGCAGGGCCATTTGTTCCCCTGACCGAAAATACGATCACGGATCCCGCACGATTGCGCGCCGAAATAGACGCCGTGCGTCGCCAAGGCTTCGCCCGCGATACGGAAGAAATCGCGCACGGACTGTTCTGCATATCGGTAGGGATCAACGGTCCTGACGGTCGGGCGCTGGCGGCGCTGTCTATTTCGCGCACCCGCCCGGATCGCGACGAGGCCGGCCTCGCGCAATCCCTCTCTATGTTGCGCGAGGGTGCTGCGCACCTGGAGCAGCGCCTTTTTGGGTGCGGTTCGTTAGAACCGCTGCGTTAAGTTCCGTACGTCCTCTGTATGGTTTTTGCCACCCGCACGCCACCCGTCGGCGCGGCGATGAACGTCCGCGTCCCCCGGTTTGCATATCCTTTCTTAAGGTTCGTGAAGCGGCGGAAGACGGAATGCTCTTGCATCAAATATTGTCTTATGAATATTGTAGGACAATACTGGCCCCTTTGGCCGCTCCCCCCAGCACAACAGGCACGGCATGCGTCAGCAGGCGGACCGTAGAATAGTCGTCGTCGGCGCCGGTCAAGCGGGCGGCCGCGTGTGCGCGGAACTCAGAAGCCGCGGCTCAGATCGCCCTATCGTCATGATTGGCGACGAGCCGGTTCCGCCCTACGAACGGCCGCCGCTGTCCAAGGCTGTGCTTCTGGGTCTGGCTCAGCCGACCGATGCTTTGGTGAATCCTGCCGGATTCTATGCCGCTCACGACATTGACCTGTTGTCGGGAATGCGCGTCACGGCAATCGATCGTTCCAACAGACGTGTGGTGTGCTCGGACGGTTCCAAAATCGTGTTCGACCGGCTCATTCTCGCAACCGGACTGACGCCGCGCCGCCTCGCCGCGTCTGGTGGTGATCTGCCTGGGGTACTCTATTTAAGAACCGCAAGCGACGCCCACGAACTTCGCCGTCAAATAACCGGGGCGCGGCCGCGTGTCGCTATTGTCGGCGGCGGGCCGATCGGGCTGGAGGTTGCCGCTTCGGCGCGCCAGTTGGGCTTAGACGTGACCGTCATAGAACAGACACCCCGATGCCTCGGACGTCTTATGCCGGAAAAATCCGCACGGACTATCGAACGATTGCATGCGGAACGCGGTGTAAAAATCATATCTTCGCAAGGCGTGCGCGCGGTACATGGGGTGCAGCGCGTCGAAAGCCTAGTGCTCGATAGCGGAAAGGTCATACCAGCCGATCTCGTTGTTGTCGGCGTCGGCAGCGTCGCGAATGATGACTTGGCGCGCGTCTCGGGGTTAGCAACCGGGCAGGGTATCGTTGTTGATGCGCACTGCCGCACGAGCGACCCCGCTATCTATGCCATCGGCGACGTCGCCGTGCGTTTGAACGCGTGGTGCGGCGGTCCGACACGGCTTGAATCCTGGGACAATGCCGAATCACAGGCGCGCGTCGTAGCGTCTCACATAACCGATCAGACCTCCTGTACCGAGGGAATCCCCTGGTTCTGGACGGACCAATATGACTGGAATGTACAGGTTGTCGGTGTGCCGCGTGCCGCGCATAAACCCGTCGCGCGAGTCATCGAACCCGGGCGCAAAGAAATCCATTTCTATCTCGACGGCCGGGTACCGCGTAGTGCGGTGCTGTTCAACGCGGGAAGTGAGCGCCGCGCCGTCGCGGCAATTCTCGCGGCAGGGAAACCGTGCCCGGATGTCTTGCTTCAGGATATTGGGGTTTCTCTGAAAGGCTTAGCTTAGAGGGGCGGACGCGACGTCATTCGTTGTGAGGTAGCGGGCTGCGGCAAGGCAATCTTCAAGCCGCTATCGAAGGGAAGGAGTAGCTATACCTCCTAACCCCGTATGGCCGTCCCGGCTTGTCATTTTCTCCCGCGCTGTCGATGCCGCCCCGAGAGGAACGCCTCTTGACCCCGGTCTTATCATCTGATTATTGTAGTACAACTTATGTACGATAATAATCGTACTAGAGCGTCAATTTAGACGGTGATTTTTCGTCATCGCGGTAGTGAAGGAAGGAATGATGTCAGTGCAGCGCCCTTCGTCGGAAATACGAGTGAACGTAAAAGCGACACTCCCCGCCCTCCTTCTCAGCGCCTCGGTCTTGGCGCTGAGCGCCCACGCCCAAACCGAGACGCCGGGCGCCGCGGTTGGGTTGGAAGAAATCGTCGTCACGGCTCAGAAGCGGGCACAAAATCTACAGAGCGTTCCCGCGGCCGTGACGGGCTTTAGCTCGGAAGCCCTCGAGAAGTTCGGTTTCGCCGACCCTATGGATCTCACGCGGCAAACGCCGGGTCTGCAAATCAAATCGTCAAACGGCGCGACTAAACCGAACGTTTTCCTGCGCGGCATTGGCACCAATGACTTCAACGCGACCGCCGCGACGGCCGTCGGGTTCTACCTGGATGAGGTGTACCAAGGCCTGCAATCGGGCCAACTCTTCCAGATGTTCGACCTTGAACGCGTCGAAGTGCTGCGCGGGCCGCAAGGAACACTTTACGGCCGCAACACCACCGGGGGAGCGGTAAATTTCTTCACACGCAAGCCCGGCGACAGCTTCGGCGGAAACCTCGCCGTTACCTATGGCCGCTTCGACCAGGTCGATGTCG
>JAIEMI010000155.1 GCA_019752235.1 Rhodospirillaceae bacterium | reverse complement strand
GCCCTGGGCCGGGCTCAGCCTTTCCGCGCGCGCCAGCGCCGCAAGGCCGCGCTGAATCAGCAGATGATCCCAGCGCGCGCGGTCCTGATCCATCAGCAGGACCGGTGCGCCGTCAGGCGTTGTGCGCGCATGCAGACGCGAAGCCTGGATTTCCATGAGCGCAACGAGGCCATGCACTTCAGGCTCCAGCGGCGCAAGACCGGCCAGGATACGCCCGAGGCGCAGGGCCTCCTCGCACAGTTGCGGGCGCATCCAATCGTCGCCGGCGGTGGCGGAATAGCCTTCGTTGAAAATGAGGTAGACGACCTCCAGCACCGAGGCCAGCCGCACGGCCAGCTGCGCGCCACGCGGCACCTCGTAGGGCACCTTGGCGTCGCGCAAGGCGCGCTTGGCGCGCACGATACGCTGGGCGATGGCAGGTTCGGCGGCCAGAAACGCGCGCGCGATTTCATCGGTACTCAAGCCGCCAAGCAGCTTCAAGGTTAGCGCCACACGCGCTTCCATGCCGAGCACGGGATGGCAGGACACGAAGATCAGACGCAGCATGTCGTCGCCGATGGCGTCATCGAGCGGTGCGTTGAAAGCCGCGTCCACGTCGTCCATGGTCATCTGCCGCGCGTCCTCGTCACGGGCCAATTCCTCGTGCTTGCGCGTTTGCAAGGCGTTGCGGCGGAACATGTCGATGGTGCGGTTCTTGGCGGCGGCCATCAGCCATGCGCCTGGCTTTTCGGGAATGCCGTCCCGCGGCCATTGCTCAAGGGCAGCGATCAAAGCCTCTTGGGCCAGATCCTCGGCGATGCCGACGTCACGCGTCATGCGCGTGAGGCCGGCGATCAGCTTCGCGGATTCAATGCGCCAGACGGCGTCGATCGCGTGATGTGACTCGGTGGCTGTCATTGCCACCGATCACACCATTAACGGCATCCTTCCTGCAAGCGGCGGGGGCTATTTCTTCTTTTCGAGCGCATCGCGGATGCGCGTTTCGCGGGCGATGGCCTCGCTCGGCTCGAATTCCTCCAGTTCCTGAATCTGGCGGATTTCAATGATCTCGTTCGGCGAAGCGGGGCAGCGCCTGGCCCATTCAATGGCTTCGGCCCTGGATTTTACCTGAATGATCCAGAAACCACCGAGCACTTCCTTGGCCTCGGCAAAAGGTCCGTCTTTCACCACCGGCTTACCGGTATCAAAGGTCACGCGCGCGCCCGTGCTCGGCGGGTGCAGGCCTTCGCCGGACAATCCCACGCCGGAGCTGAACAGCTCTTCATTGTATTTGCTCATAGCCTCCATGGCCTTGGGGTCCGGCATGGCGCCCGGCTTGGCGTTTTCGTAACCCTTGGGGATCATCAGCATCATGAAACGCATATGTATTCTCCAGTTTCGATTTCGGTGAGGAGCCGGGTTCTTGTACCCGCTCTACATACACGTCGAACGGCGGCGCTGAAAATCGACAAGCACCGCCATCTTTTTTGGATTTTTTATAAACCCATATAATACAAATGCTTAGGCGACGGCCGCCGTTGGGTTTGAGACCAACAGCCGGTGCAAAAGGTGCGCTTCAGAGCGCTTCTCCACGCAAAAATTTGTACTTACGCGGCCCTCAAAACCCCATCGATCTGTTCAATCGCCCAATCGATTTCCGCCCGCGTGATCACCAGCGGGGGTGCGAAGCGGATGGTGTGGGTGTGGGTTTCCTTGCACAGCAGACCGCGCTGCTTCAACGCTTCACACAGACGGCGCGCACCGCCGGCGTCCGGACGCAGTTCCAACGCGATCATAAGGCCGATGCCGCGGACTTCCTTGATAATCGGATACGTGAGCGCCTTGAGAGCGTCGCGGAAGACTTGGCCCATGGCGGCGGCGTTGTCGATCATGCCTTCTTCGACCAACACTTTCAGCGCCATGCGTGACACCGCGCAAGCCAGCGGGTTGCCGCCGAAGGTGCTGCCGTGTTCGCCGGGCTTCAGCACGCCGAGCACTTCGGTATTCGAAAGCACGGCTGAAACCGGATAGAAACCGCCGGACAGCGCCTTGCCGATCAGCGTGAGGTCGGCTTCGACGCCTTCATGCTCTTCGGCCAGAAGCTTACCGGTGCGGCCGAGGCCGGTTTGGATCTCATCGAGGATCATGACGATACCGGCGCGGGTGCAAATCTCGCGCACACGCTTCAGATAGCCCTTGGGCGGAATGATGACGCCGGCCTCACCCTGGATGGGTTCCACGAGGAACGCGACGGTATTCGGCGTAATGGCCTTCTCCAGCGCGTCAGCATCGCCGAAGGGAATAACCTTAAAGCCCGGCGCGAAGGGGCCGAAGCCCTTGCGCGACGACGGATCCGTGCTGAAGCCGACGATGGCGATGGTGCGGCCGTGGAAATTGTCCGCGCAGACGATGATCTCGGCCTGGTCGGCGGGAACGCCTTTGACTTCGTAGCCCCACTTGCGCACGGTTTTTACGGCGCTTTCCACGGCTTCGGCGCCGCTGTTCATGGGCAATACTTTATGTGAGCGCGTCAGCGCGCAGAGCTCTTCATAGAACAACGCGAGCTGGTCGTTGTGGAAGGCGCGCGAGGTCAGCGTCAGTTTCTTGGCCTGCGCGACCATGGCTTCGAGAATGCGCGGATGACAGTGGCCCTGGTTGACCGCGGAATAGGCCGACAGACAGTCGAGATACCTTTTACCTTCCGTGTCCCATACCCACACGCCCTCGCCGCGCGACAGCACCACGTCGAGCGGCTTGTAATTGTGCGCGCCCAGGCTTTGCTCGATGGCGAGATAGTCCGTGCGGGCGAGATGACGGGGGGATTGTTCGGTCATGGTGGTCATCCTCGATTATTCAGCGGCGAGTTTTTTCGCGGCTTGGCTTCGCAGGTCGAGGCGGAGGGTCATGCAGTAGGCCGCGCCGCCGGACAGCATGAAACTCGACAGATCGACGTCGTTCACGCGGTAACCGCGCTCTTCGAGCACGGCGCGCAGACGCTGTGGCGGCGGGGCCATGACGACATCGCGGCCATAGGCCACGGCGTTGAGGCTGAAGGTGGCGGCTTCGTCCACCGTCGCGGCGATGCGCATATCCGCCGGCACGCGCGCGGTGATTTCCGCCAGCGACATGGGCGTGAACGCACCCGGGTAATACAGGACTTCACCGCCCGGCAGCGGACAGAAACAGGTATCGAGATGGTAGAAGTGCGCGGTGCGCAGTTCGAGGCCGACTGTCTCTTGGCCGAAGGTGCGGCGGAGGTGCGCCAGGGACTCTTCGGAGGAGCGCGGACCGTAACCAGCCCAGAACAGCTGGCGCTGCGCATCCCAGATGCAGTCGCCGGCGCCTTCGTGGAACACACCCTCGGGCAATGCGCGCACATCGTTGATGAGGCCGCGGGCTTTGAGGCCTTCGAAGAAGCGCTTCAACACCGGTTCTTCGCCGCGCCGCTCCGGGTGACGGAAGCGCGCGAGCAGCGCGGTGCCGTTGAACACCACGGCGGCGTTGGCGGGGAACACGAGATCCGGCAAACCGGGTGCAGCGGGAATGACGTCGATGGTGAAACCGATGCGCGCCAGCTGCGCGGCCAAGTCATCCCAGGCGGCGCGCGACTTGGCGCGGAAATCCTCCGGATTTTGCGCCCAAGCGGTGGGCTTCATCCACGGATTGATGGCGTAGGTGACCTCGAAATGGGACGGGTCCGTCATGAGGATGTGCCGGTGAAAAGTCATGTTTTTCATACCCTTATTGGCGGTTTCTGGAAGTATATCGAAGGGAGCTTCCAACAATTAGCTAGAGAAATGTCTCTAAAAGTCATATTTTTGCGCAATATGACAAGTATAGTAACTCATATTGCCTAATACGGGAGCCCGGCCATGGACGACACCGACCGTAAATTGATCGGCCTTTTGCGCGATGACGGACGCATGCCGATTGCGGTTTTATCGGCCAAATTGGGGGTTTCGCGCGGCACGGCGCAGAACCGTTTGGACAAGCTGGTGGAGCACGGCGACATCCTCGGCTTCACGGTGAGGCTGAAAACCGAGGAAGCCGATCAGGGCGTGCGCGCCATCACCCTGGTCGAGGAACAGTCCAAGGACATCGGCAAGATCATCCACGCCTTGCGCCAAATTCCCGAGGCCAAGGCGATCTACACCGCGAACGGACGCTGGGATCTGATGGTGGACATGGCCGCCGCCGATTTAAAGGCCCTGGACGACGCCCTCACCTTGGTGCGCCGCATCGAGCGTGTTGTGCGGACCGAGACGATTATTCTCATGACCGCGCATAAGCGATAGTCACGTCACGCCTTTCGGCATTGCGCAGACGAAGCTGTAGGCGGAATCCCGAGGTCCGCTTTTGTACTGCGGCATTTTAGGATACACGCAGAGGGGGCGCTGGAAATCGATCTTCGATGCGCCGCTCTCGGTCTTTTCGAATTTGGCGGCGATGATGACCGAGCGCTTCAACATGACGGGCCCTTATTTCAGATATTTGTCGAGCCACGCGACGATGCGCTTATGGCCGTCTTCGCTTTCCTTGGTGTCGCCGCGCAGGAAGGTGTGCCCGCCCGGCGCATTGTCGTAAATTTTGGACTCGAACACCTTGTCGTGGGCTTTCAGCGCCTCCAGCAAGCGGCCCGTATGCAGGGCCAGCGGCGCAATCTCGTCGCCGGTGGTCGCCACCACCAGCAGCGGGGTCTTGATCTTCTCGACATAGTTGATCGGCGAGACTTTCATGTATGCCGTGAGATTGGTATCCGGCAGCTGGCCCTTGAATCCCGCGCTTTCCTTGGCCACTTCCTGGCGGCGCCATTCGGGCTTGTAGGCCATGTAAGCGACGAAGTCGGTGAGGCCGACGACATCAACCGCGACCTTGAAACGCTCCGGCGCTTGCTGGATGGCCAGCAGCGTCACCATGCCGCCACGGCTTTCACCGACAATGCCGAGGCGGCTGGAATCGACATAAGACTTGCCCGCAATATATTCCGCCGCCGCCAGCGTATCGGCGACGTCCGTGGTGCCGTAGTCGTTTTTGTAGATCTGCGCACCATAGCCCTGGCTGCCGCGATACTCGGGGAACATCACGACATAACCGTGTTGCACGAGGTCAACGACGGTGGTGAACCAATCCGCGTTGAAGTGCTGATGGAAACCTCCGTGCACCAGAACAATGGCCGGATGTTTTTTGCCGCTGTCCATTTTGACGGGCGTAAACACATAGCCCGGGATCAGCAGCGGGCCGGACGGGAAGTTGACAGTATTCATCTTCACCATCGCGCTGTACTGCAGCAGGAACTGAACGGTGATGCTGTTCTGCTGAGCGATCAGCACGTCATGCTTCAGCTGCTCAAGCTGTTCCGAGGTTTCCTTGGTATCGACGTTCGGGAAAATCTTGAGAACCTGATCGTCCAGGTTCATCTTCGAAGGGCTTTCCGCCGCCTGGGCGGAGGCGGCCATCAACACATAGACGGCCAGCGATTTCAAAATCTTCCTCATATCCCCATTCCCTTTTTAAACCGTATTTTCGACCGCCTCGGTGATCGTCGCGAAGATGCGTTTGATTTCCGCTTCCGAGATGACGAACGGCGGCGACAGCATGATGGTGTCGCCGGCGGGACGGACCAGGACGCCCGCGTCGAAACACCGTTGACCGATCTCGGCGCCGCGCAGCCCCGGCTCCTCTGGACGCGGGGCGATGTCGATCCCCGCCAGCAGGCCGATGTTGCGCACGTCGAGCACATTCTTCACGCCCTTGAGGCTCAGAGCGGCATCGGCCCAGGCGCCGCTCAGCTTCGCGACGCGGTCGAACAGGGTCTGTTCGGCATAAACGTCGAGCGTCGCCAGTGCCGCCGCGCACGCCAACGGGTGCGCCGAATAGGTATAGCCGTGCGACAACTCGATCTTGCCTTCGGAGCGGTTCATGAAGGTGTCGAAGATATCGGCGGAGACGATGGTGCCGCCCATGGGCACGGCGCCGTTGGTCATGCCTTTGGCGATGGTCATCATGTCAGGCACCACCCCCAGCGCCTGCGCGCCGAAAGCCGTTCCCAACCGCCCGAAGCCGGTAATGACTTCATCGAAGATCAGGAGAATGCCGTGCTTGTCGCAAATCTCGCGCAGGCGTTTCAGATAGCCTTGGGGTGGCGGGTAGACGCCGCCGGAACCCGTGACCGGCTCGACAATCACGGCGGCCACGCTCGCGGGCTCGTGCACCGTGGCCAACAGGGTGGAAAGTTCGTCGGCGAAATACGCGCCATGCTCGGGCATCCCGCGCGAGAAAGCCGACACGGCCGGATCATACGGCAGACGAAGGTGCGCGACGTCGCCCAGCAGCGGCGTGAAGTCGGTGCGGTGGCGGCTGATGCCGCTGATGGAGAGGCCGCCCCAGCCCATGCCGTGATAGCCCTTGGCGCGGCTGATGAAGCGGGTACGTCCACCCTCGCCGCGAATGCGGTGATAGGCGCGCGCGATCTTCAGCGCGGTATCGATGGCCTCGGAGCCGGAGTTTGAAAAGAACACGTGGTTGAGATCGCCGGGCGTGAGGTCGGCGATGCGGCCCGCCAGTTCGAAGGCCGCGGGATGGCCCATGCTGAAGGATGAAACGAAGTCGAGGCGCGCGGCCTGCTCCTGAATCGCCTTCACGATTCTGGGCTGACCGTGGCCGGCATTGACGCACCACAGGCCGCCGATCCCGTCCATAACCTGCCGGCCATCGGCGGTCTTGTAGTACATGCCTTCGGCGGTCACAAAGAGACGCGGCTTGTCCTTGAACGCCAAATTGGCCGTAAATGGCATCCAGAATGCATCCATGGAATTCCGCGGGGTCGCGGTACGATTGTTCAAGATTCTTGATCCTTTCAAAACTCTCCCCCAAAACCGGGGGTGACGAGTTTGTCTTTTTGACTTATAAAAAACATTGTCCCATAACGGTAGGGGCGCGACAAGTCCAACCCGCATCTCACCCGGTTCAGAACCGGCCTGGAGGCGACCATGCGTCAGACCCTCAACGTCCCCCTTTCCCGGCGCGATTTTGGGGCGCTGGCCGCCGGCACGGGGCTGGCTGTTACATCGTTTCCGGGCGCCATGGCTGCCGGCTTTACCGGGGATGGTCTTGAACGCGCCCGCCCGGAAGATCAGGGCGTTGATCCCGCCGCCTTCACCGCGCTTCTCGACGCACTTGCGAATGAGAAGCAGGAAATGAACAGCCTGATGTTCGCGCGCGGGGGCAAAGTGATTTTCGAAGGCTGGTGGTGGCCTTACCTGCCCGCCCGCAAACACATGATGCATTCGCTAACCAAAAGTACGCTGGCCTGCGCGGTAGGCATTGCACTGGCGGAAAAACGCTTCGCTCTCTCGGACAAAGTCGTCTCCTTTTTTCCAGAGCATCTGCCGGCCCAGGTCAGCGACAACCTGAAAGCCATGACAGTCGAGCATCTGCTGACCATGCGCTGCGGCCACGCGGCGGAAACCTCGGGCTCGGTCTGGCGGCCGATCAAGACCAGCTGGATCGCCGAGTTCTTTAAAATCCCCGTCGAGTTGCCGCCCGGCAGTAAGTTCGTCTACACCAGCGCCGCCAGCTACATGCTTTCGGCCATCGTCACCAAGACGGCAGGACAAACGGCGCGCGACTATTTGGAGACGCGCATGTTTCAACCGCTCGGCATCATCGATGCCGAATGGGACAGCAGCCCCGACAACGTCAGCCCCGGCGGCAACGGGCTGACCTGGCGCACGTCGGACATCATTAAAATGTGCATGCTCCACGCCCAGCGCGGCATCTGGAACCGCAAACAGATCCTACCCGCCGACTGGATCGCGGCAGCCAGCAAACGCCAGGACGGCAATGCCCGCTATGGCTATCAGTGGTGGATCTCGCCGAAGAATAATTACTACGCCCTGGGCAAGTTCACGCAAATTGGCTTGGTGTTCCCCGAACACGACGCCGTCGTGGCCCTCACCTCGGCCAACGACAAAGGCCACCACATGGTCGAGATCATCGAGAAGATATTTCCAGCCGCCTTCAAGGCCGCGCCGCTGCCCCGTAACGACGGCGCATGGAGCGCCCTGAAGACCCGCGCCGACGGTCTGCGGCTCTTGCCCCCGTTGGCGCAGACCACATCCCCGCTGGAGCAGAAACTCTCCAATCAGGTTTTTGACGTCGAACCCAATGAAGACGGCGTACAAAGTCTTGGTTTCCGTTTCGCGAACGGCGCCTGCGTGTTTACGCAACAGGATGCACGCGGCGCCCATACCGTCACCTCGGGCCTGCGAGATTGGGTGGAAAGCGTCACCAGCATGACCGGCGCCAAGCTGCATCACGAATACGAACCTTCAAGCATGCCCGTAGTCGCGGGCGCAACCTGGACCAATCCCAATACCTTGGAAATGACTTGGCAGTTCGTGGAATCATCCTTCCGCGATCATGTCGTCTGCCGTTTCGATGGCCCCACGTTGACGTTCGACCGCAGCGTCAACATTAATTCGTCCTCCCTGTCGCGCCCGACCCTGAAGGCGCACGTCCGCAGTTAAATGTGAGTCTGTCTTGATATCTCCATCAACAAAAACCTCTCTCCTTAAGTATCACCGCTGGATCGGCCTTGCGCTGGGCGTGCTGATTCTCGTCCAAGGCCTGACCGGCGCGTTGATGCCCTTCCGGGATGAACTGACTCGCCTGATTCATCCCAGCGCCATGATCGTCGCCCCCAGCGCGACGACCGCTCCGTTGCAAGGCATTATCGACACGGCGCGGGGGTTGCGCGACGGCGCGCGGGTGACACGCATCGACTATCCCACGCAACCCGATGAAGCATACCTGGTACGTATCGAAGGCCCCCAAGGCGCCGGCATGCTGCTCGCCTCCTTCGATCCCGGCACGGGCAAACTGCTGCGTGCGGGCAGCCTTGCCGCCTGGCCTATCGAGTTCGCCTTCCATCTTCACTACACCCTGCTCTCGGGTGACACCGGCGAACGGATCATCGGCCTGTCGGGCCTGTTGATTATTGTTCTGGCGATCATCGGCTTTCTTGTGTGGTGGCCCGGACGCCGCAGCCTGAAAGCCGCGATGAAAGTCAAATTCAGCGCAGGCGGGATCCGCGCGACGCGCGACCTGCACCGCCTGGGGGGCGCGGTCCTCGCCATTGTGTTGATCCTCACGGCGTTCACGGGCACGCTCATTGCCTGGAAGCCGTGGATCGAACCGGTTGTGACCGCCCTCGCGCCGACGCGCGAGGTACCGGTGCCCAATGCGCTGATAACGACCTGTCCCGAGCCGCGCACGGTCGACGACGCCGTGACCGCCGCGCAGGGCGTCAAGAACGGCGAAAAACTGAAAAGCGTGCGGTTCCCGGGCAAGGGCGGAATCGTCGCGGTGTACTTTGTTTCGGGCACTATGGACAAGCCGCGCGCCACGGACCATGTCTGGGTCGACCGCTGCACGGCACAAGTGCTGGCCAAGAAAGAAGCGGACACGGCGCTGGCGGGCGATCTGTTCTTCGATTGGCTGCTGCCGATTCATGCCGGCGAATGGCTGGGCATGACGGGGCGCATTATCGCCGTCATCGGCGCGCTCGCCCTCGCCGGTTTCGGCGTCACCGGCTACATTCTATGGATTGCCCGTAAAACCAAAACTCGGAAGGCCGTATCATGAAAAGCGCCACCCTCGTTTTCGCCGCGGCTTTAACGGCGGCCACTTCGGTGTCCGCCCAGACGCAGGGCGCCGGTCTCGCGCGCTTCCGCGATCTCTACCGCGAGCTTGTGGAAATCGATACCACCTACTCGGCCGGCGACTGCACGAAGGCCGCCGAGGCCATGGGCGCGCGACTGAAGAACGCTGGATACTCCGACGCCGACGTGCGCGTTCTGGTGCCCAAGGGGCACCCCAGGTTCGGCGCCCTGACGGCGATCATTCGCGGCAGCGATAAATCGGCATCGGCGCTGTTATTGCTTGCCCATATCGACGTGGTCGAAGCCAAGCGCGAAGACTGGAAACGCGATCCGTTCAAGCTGGTGGAAGAGGACGGCTATTTTTACGGCCGCGGCACGTTCGACGACAAAGCCATGGCGGCGGTGTTTGTCGACAGCTTCATCCGATATCGCGAGGAAGGCCTTAAACCCCGCCGCGATATCAAGATGGCCCTGACGTGCGGCGAAGAAACCGGCGAGATTTTCGACGGGCTGCAATACCTGATCGAAAATCACCGCGAGACCGTGCAGGCCGGCATGGCGATCAACGAAGGCGGCTCGGGCCGCTCCGACGAAAACGGCAAGCCGGTGCTGCTGGAGATCCAAGCCGGTGAAAAGGTCTACCAAGACTATAAGCTGGAGATCACCAATCCGGGCGGCCACAGCTCCCGCCCCACCAAGGACAACGCCATTGTTAGACTGTCACAGGCGCTGACCAAAATCGGAGCTTATGAGTTTCCGGTCACGATGAGTTCCGTAACGCGCGGTTATTTCGCCGCCATGTCCACCCTCACGCAAGGTCCGTTGGCCGCCGACATGAAGGCCATGGATTCGGACCATCCGCCGGCCACGGCCGTCGCGAACGTAGCGCGCGATCCGTTGTGGAACAGCATGATGCGCACCACCTGCGTGCCGACCATGGTCAACGCCGGTCACGCTCAGAACGCCCTGCCGCAGCGCGCCACCGCCAACGTCAATTGCCGCATCCTGCCGGGCCAGACGGTGGAAGCCACGCGGCAAAAATTAATCGAGCTGGCCGCGGATAAGGACATCGCGATCACGCTCGATGCGAAGCCGACGCCGCAATCGCCCGCGCCGCCGATCAGTTCAGCGCTCACCGAACCGGCGCGCGCGATCGCGTCAAAGATTTGGCCGGGCGTGCCGCTGGTGCCGACGCTATCCACTGGTGCGACCGATGGCATCTATACCAACGCCGCCGGTATTCCCACCTACGGCATGAGCGGCATGTTCCGCGACCCCGACGGCAACGGAATTCACGGCCTCAACGAGCGCATTCGTGTGAAGTCGCTCTATGACGGCCGTGATTTTCTGCACGAGGTGGTAAAATTGTACGCTGCCGGAGGCTGATTACTTCTTCGGCTCCAGCAGTTCCGTGATGGTGTTCTCGGTCTCATCGCGGATCGTCGCCTTGATATCGCTCCACTTCTTCCAGACCGGGTCGTCCTTCAGCGTCTTGCGGATCTTGGCAACGGTTGCTTCGCGCTTTCCGAACGCGTCGAGATCGCGGTACTGATAGATGAATAGCGCATCGGTGGTGGGACCGACGGGATAGCGGTTCATATAAATCCGATAGCTAGACAGCACGCCTTCGCCCAGCCACCCCTTAACCTGCGGGATAACATAGCCGTCTACGTACTCCCGGTACTGATCCTTATTGTTGTATTCGTAGGGGATCACGTAATAGACACCGTCCTTAGCCACGCCGGGATTCTTGCCGGTCTCGCTCCACATAAGATCGGCGGAGATCGTCGTAAGCGGATGGGCGAGCTTCACACCGGCGGGGGTCAGGCCTCCGGGCATGGTGCTCTCGATGTCTTTCCACTTCTGGGTATCGGTGTACGTCTTGAAGCCCAGGACCAACATGGCGTCCCAGGTACCGTCCTGCACAAAGGGATTGTAGAGAACCTGATAGGAGGCGATGACGCCGTCCTGTTTCAGCTTGCCGAAATGCGCCATGCCCTCGCCGCGCAAATAATCGCGGAAGGCGGGCCGGTCCGCCGCCGCGCTGCGATAGGTGATGAGAATATGGAGCGGCCCTCCCGCCGTGGAGGTTTCCGCCGCCACGGGGCGCATGGTGAGCAGCAGCACCAGCGCCAGCAACAGGCACCGCGAGAGACTGAAGCGGGAAACCCAGGCTTTGTTTTGCATCGCCATCCCCAGAACGGTTATTGATTTATTGTCGTTATAAATACAAAATACAGGGACGGACGCCGCCGTCAACCTAAACCGGCGGCGCGCGAGGGACGTCCCGGCTCCGTCGTGGGGACCGGCAAGCATTTGATATGGCTTTTATGATGTTAAGGACTTCCTCTTTGCGGACGCCGCCGCCGTGACGGCCGACGGACTTTCGCGCGCCGACCCCCGCACGCTCGGAATCGACGCGGGCGCCGTCGTCGCGTTCCTGGACGACGTCGAGTCCTCGGGCCTGGAACTGCACAGTATCATGGTGCACCGGCATGGGCATGTGGGGGTGGAAGGCTGGCGGTGGCCCTACCGCGCCGACCGCCCGCGTATGACGCATTCGTTCACCAAGAGCGTGCTGGCCTGCGCTATCGGGCTTGCCATTGACGAAGGCTATTTCAAGCTTACCGACAAAGTCATTTCGTTCTTTCCCGATCAATTGCCGGCGGTGATCGACGACAAACTACGCGCCATGACGGTCGAAGATCTTTTGACCATGCGCACCGGCCAAGCCGAGGAAACGTCGGGCTCCATCTGGCGTGCGATTTCCACAAGCTGGATCGCCGAGTTCTTCAAAATCCCCATCGTGCATCAGCCGGGAACATCGTTTGTCTATACCAGCGCCGCGAGCTACATGCTGGCGGCCATCCTGAGCAAGGCCACAGGGCAAACCACGCACGCCTTCCTGAAGCCGAGGTTGCTGGAACCGCTCGGCATCACCGGCGAAAGCTGGGACATCGGCCCCGACGGAATCAACCCCGGCGGTAACGGTTTCACCTGCACAACGCCGGGCATGCTGAAGTTCGGCATTCTCCATGCCCAGGGCGGTATGTGGGAAGGCCGCAGGCTGTTGCCCGAAACCTGGGTCGCCGCCGCAACACGCCGTCACGGCTCCGGTGAATACGGTTATCACTGGGTTGTATACGAGGACGGTGTCTACGGCGCGCTGGGCATTTTTGTGCAGATGGTGCTGGTGTTTCCCCAGGCCGGCGCGGCGCTCTGCTTCACGGGCGCCATCGACGGCAGCAAGCGCCTGCTGCCCTTCGTCAGAAAACACTTCAACGGCGCTTTCGCGAGGCCGCGCGACGATGCCGCGGCGCGCGCGTCGGATGCGGTACTGAAGGCCCGTCTCGCCGCTTTCGCCGCGCAAGCACCCGTCGGCGCAACGTCATCGCCCTTGGCGCGGCAGATCTCGGCGCGCAGTTATCGCATGGAGGTCAATGCCTATGGCGTGCGCGTCGTCGGGTTTCAGTTCGCCGAAGAACGCTGCACCTTTCGCCTGATCGATGCGGAGGGCGAATACAACGTCGTCGCCGGCCTGGGCGGCTGGATCGAAAGCCGAACCGACATCACCGGCCGTGATTTGCATCATGGGTATCGTTTGCGCGGCGCCGTGGTTGTGGCCAGCGCGCAATGGCGCGACGAACAGACGCTGGAAATGACCTGGATTTTCGCCGAGACCGCTTTCCGCGACACCGTGGTCTGCCGGTTCCAAGACGGCACGCTCACCCTGGACCGCAGCGTCAACATCAACTCCGGCCTGCGCAGCCTGCCCACGCTACACGGCACGCTATTGCCGGCCTGAGGCTCACGGATTTTACAAAAAAGAAGGGGCGAAGCCGGTCGGCTTCGCCCCTTTCCACGTCATCGGAGGGAGGAGGACGTGTCGAGTTTGATGTTTAGAACTCCGTACCGATGGAGAACTTGATCGTCCGCGGCGTGCCTTTGGCAACGATCGAAGCCCCCGTCGATGAGAAGTAGTTCTTGTCGGTGATGTTCTGGCCGTTGAGGCGGAAAGTCGTCATGTAGCCGTAGACTTCACGCTTATAGGACAAACCCATGTCGAACAAAGTCACGGACGGGATGAAGGCCGAGTTCACCGAGTTGATGGCCTGGTTGCCGGTGTAATAGACCGCGCCGGTGACGGCGACGCCGGGGAACCATTCGGAGAAGCGATATTCGCTCGACAGGGAGAAGGTGCGCTTCGGCGTGCTTTCGATCCGCAGGCCGACGACCGTGGGAACGAAAGTCGGCGTGGTACGGGTCGGCGCGCCGGTTGCCTGCTTGGCCTTCAGGAACAGGGCGCTGGCGTAGACCGACCAATCCTGGGTCAGTTCGCCCGTGGCGCTGAATTCGAAGCCCTTGTAGGTGGCGCGGCCGTCTTGGACATACGTATTGACCGAATTCACGAAGGTCGAACCGCGGTTGATGTCGAAGTAAGCCGCCTGCAGCAGCAGGCCCTTCCACGGCTCAACCTTCACACCGCCCTCGATCTGACGGCTCTTCGTGGCAGGCAGAACCGCGCCGGCGTTGGTCGCGGTCGTGGGCGCAGCCGGGGTCGTTTCCAGACCCTGGATGTAGGTGGCGTAAACGCTGGCCCATTCCCACGGCTTCACGACGCCGCCGTAAGAGTAGGAAACCGGCGTGGCGTGGAAGGTGGTGGTGCGGACGCCCGTGACCGCGCGGCTCGATTCCGTGTAGTCGGAGTAGCGCACGCCGCCCAGGATCTGCAGCCATTCCTGGTACTTGATGCGGTCGAAGAAGTAGAGGCCCTTGTCGTTGATGCGTGTCCGGGGGCCCGTGAAGACCGGGAACGGCGTTTCCGGAACGACGGCGCGCGGGGTGAAAAAGTTATTGGTGCAGGGTGCGGGCGTACAGACGTGGTTCACGGATGTCGGCGAGAAACCATCGCGGACGTTCTGCGCGGCGCCGATCATGACTTCGTGAATCAACGGGCCGGTGGCGAAGGTGCCGTCGATCTGGAAGCGGGTGTTCTTGTTCTTGAAAGTCGCCTTCTGCAGGCTGATGACCTGCGTGCCTTCGCCCGTGGTGAAGTTTGTCGGGAACAGGGTGTTGAAGTGACGGTCGCGGAACAGGTCCGAGATCCCGAAATCCGCCGACACGCTCCACTGGTCCGTCAGCTTGTACTGACCATGCAAGAGCATGTTGGTTTCGCCGCTACGGTTCGACGCCCAGTCGGGGCCGAAATTAATGCTGTTGTCGACGGTCGGCGGCAACGTGACCGTCGGGTACGGATTGGCGGGCGTCGCGGCCGGGAGGGTGGTGTAGCGATACACGCCTGGCTCGTTGACCTTCTTGTAGATGCGTTCGGCATCGATGGTGAACAGCAGGTCGTCGCTGGGACGGAAGTCGAAAGCGCCGGCGAGCAGGCTGCGCGTACCGCGCGTCTTGTCGATGCCTGAGTCCACCTGCGCCAGCACGGCGTTGATGCGCGCGCCGACTTTGCCGTAGGTGCCGCCGACGTCGACGTGGCCGCCGATGGCGCCGTGGTCGTTGCCGAACATATTAATTTTACCGCCGAACTCTTCGGTGGGGCGTTTCATGGTCAGGTTGATGATGCCCGACGGCGTGGTGAAGCCGTAGTACA
>JAIEMI010000153.1 GCA_019752235.1 Rhodospirillaceae bacterium | reverse complement strand
AAAAAATTTAGCCGACCTCGAAAAACTCGCGCAGAACCCCGCCGCGCTGGAAAAGCATCTGACGCAGGCGGTCGACAGGCGGTCACCGCCGCCGGCACGGGGTGCATGGCGCCAATCCTGGATCGCCAAGGCCATGGACCGGCCCCATATGGCGGCGGCGGATGCCGTGGCGGAACTGGTGTCCGATCTCGGCCAGCCCGGCCGCCTGCGCGATGTCGGCGTCACGCGCGATCATTTCCCCGCCATCGCCGCGGGCGCCATGCAGAACCTGCATGTGCGCGCCAATCCGCGCCCCATCACCTCCACCCAGGATGTCCTCGACATTCTTGATCTCGCCTACTGAGGAAAACCGATGCGCTTTTTATTCGCTCTCGTCTGTTTGCTGTCCGGGACCGCCATGGCCGCCGAGACCTGGCCCTTCATCAACGGTGGCATCGACAATCTGCGCACGGGCAAAGGCATCGCGGTTGATAAAGTCCCATCCCTGGCCCCCGCATGGTCGCTACAGCTCAAGGGCGCGGTGAAACTGGCCACGCCCACCTCCGACGGCAAATCCCTCTACGTGCCCACGGGCGCGGGCCGTCTCTATCGCATCGCACGCGACACCGGCGCCGTCATCTGGGACATCGACATCGCCGAAGCTGTCGGCGAAAAGGGCGGCAGCGCCCGCACCAGCGTTGCCGTCATCGACGGCATGCTGGTCTTCGGCCTGCGCAACAAGGCCATGGTCGTGGCGCTCAACGCCGACACCGGCGCGCTGCTGTGGAAAACCAAAGTCGACGAGCATCCCTTCGCACAAGTGGCGCAGTCGCCCATTGCCGCCGATGGCCGCGTGTTCGTGAGCCTTACCGGCGTGGCGGAAGAAGCCATGCCCGCCATGCGCCCGGACTATAAGTGCTGCACCTTCCGTGGCAGCGCCGTCGGCCTCGACCTCAAAACCGGCCAACTCTTGTGGAAAACCTATTTCCTGCCGGAGGGTTTCGCGGGTGCGTCGGTCTGGTCGGCGGCGGGCGCCATCGACCGCAAGCGCGGCACGGTTTACATCACCACCGGCAACGCTTATCAAGCGCCGCCCGCCGTGCAGGCCTGCATCGAAGCCAACAAAGGCAACCGCGACGCCCAAGCCGCCTGCCATCCGCCGGGCGTTTGGTACGACTCCCTTGTCGCCTTCGACGTCAAAACCGGCGCCATCAAGTGGGGCTTCCGCGGCAGTCACGACGATTTCTTCACCGCCGGTTGCTTCGGCTTCAAGGGCGCCCCGGTGCGCGATTGCGGCAAAGGCCCCGACCATGATTTCGGCGCTGCCCCTATGATTTGGTCGGCGGGCGGGCGCGATTTCGTCGGCGCCGGCCAGAAGTCGGGCATGTTCTGGGCGCTCGATCCCGACAGCGGCAAAGTCGTCTGGCAAACCTCCGTCGGCCCCGGCGGTCCCATTGGCGGCGTCGAGTTCGGCACCGCCACCGACGGCAAGCGCATTTACTTCGCGGACTCCAACGCCAAATTCGCGGGCCACGCGCCCGTGCCCAACAAACTCGTCTCGGGCCGCGAAATCCTGTTCGGCTCTGTGGGCGCCATGGATGCGGCCACCGGCAAAATCATCTGGCAGACGCCGGACCCGGCGGGCGAGGGCAAAGCCGTTCATAACGGCCAGCCCTGCGACAGCCTCGCCGGTACCGGCGATAACTGCGCGGGCGCGTTTATCAAGGCTCCGGTCACGGTCGCGGGTGGTGTGATCTTCACCTGCTCCATCGAGCCGGAAGGCCACATGTATGCCTTCGATTCCAGCACAGGCAATTTACTCTGGAAATTCAGATCCGGCACGCCCTGCGAAACCGGCGCGGCCATTATGGACGGCGTCGCCTACTGGGTCGGCGGACAGACTCTCTATGCTTTCGCCCCCGGCGGAAAAGGTACGGTGATCGGGCAACCTGCGAAAGTCTCCACCACCGTGCTGGCGGGTGTGTACACCGTGGCACAGGCCCAACGCGGCAAGGCGGTCTACCTGCAAAGTTGCGCTGCCGGCTGCCATATGGAAAATCTCAAGGGCAACGGCCCGGCCCTGGACTTGGCGGGCAAGGGGTTCGTATCGCGCTGGAAGGGTGTCACCCTCAGCGCCCTATTCAAGAAAATCCACGACACCATGCCGGTAGACAGGCCGGGCAGCCTCGCGCCCGGCGACTATGCCGCTGTAACAGCCTATCTGTTGGCGGAAAACGGATACCCTGCGGGCACAACCGCCCTTGCGGAGAATCCCGCGGCGTTGAATGCTATTGAAATCGCGGACAAGTAAGGATCGCGGGAGCGTCGTCATGCAAGTGATCTCAAGCGACAGCATCAGCTGGAAGACTCTCACGAACGAGTCCGGCAACGGCCGCCTCGGCGTCTATCTCGGCATGCCCGGCCAGTTCCACGAAGGGTCCCAGGCGTTTCTGGTGCAGGTGCTGGACCCCGGCGGCAGCATCCAACCACACTTCCACGACGTCGATCAGTTCCAGGTCGTCGTGCAGGGCGATGGCGTCATCGGCAAAAAACCGCTCCGCCCCATCACCGCGCAGTACGCCGACGCTTTTACACCCTACGGCCCCATCATCTCGCGCGACGATGGCATCTCATTCTTCACGCTGCGTCAGAGCGCCAGCGCCGGGCATTTTCATATGCCGGGCTCGCGCGACAAAATGCCGGGACGCGCCGGACGCAACATCGCCGCGCAATTCATGACCGGCCAAATTCCGGCGGGCGGTGATCAGATCCGTTTGTCTTTACAGCAATCGGAAGATGGTTTGCGTATGGACGGATTCCGTATTCCTGCCAACACCACCGTTGCCGCCACGTCCAGCAACGGCGGCTGCCAGTTTTATCTGGTCTGCGGCGGCAGCCTCATCCACGAAGGTCAGACGCTGCCGATGCAGTCGCTGATTTATGTCGAGATCGGCGAAGACGCGCCCGACCTGCAGGCGGGCCCCGACGGCGCGGAAGTGATGCTGCTGCAATTCCCCAGACCATCCGATAGGCCCGGTTCAAACCCAGAGGTCTTGGCGAAGCGCACGCCCGCCTACACGGCGCCGCACACGCTGATCATCGACTGACTACTTTAACGTGTCGGCGTGTTCCGGATGTCTCTGGAACCAGGACACGGCGTAGCCGCAGATCGGTACGATCTTGAATTTTTCCGCGCGCGCATGAGCCACCACGCCTTCCAACAGCCGCCCGGCGGTGCCTTTGCCGCGGAGGGCAGGTGGGGATTCGACGTAAGGAATCGTCAGCACGTCACCGTCGCGCCGGTAATTGGCGAAGGCGGTGCCGCCCTCTTCGGCCAGCTCGTACCGCGAATTGGCTGGGTTATCGATGACGGCGGTGCTCATAACGTGCTCCATGTAATGTCTGCCTTATAAGGTGGGGCGGGTCCGTTTGTTTCGCAATGCCGGAAAAGGCTGTCCCGGCGGCGACGGGTTACTTCAATTTTTCTATGCTTCAGGCTCTTTTCCAGAATGAAAGCATCATCCATGGGCGGCCAACTGCAGGACAAAGTCATCGTCATCAGCGGCGTCGGGCCGGGCATGGGTAAGACCTTGGCCGAGCAATGCGCCCAACAGGGCGCGCAGGTTGTGCTGGGCGCCCGTTCGGCGGATTTTATCGAAGCCGTCGCCGCGGGGATCCGCAAGGCCGGCGGGCAGTCCGTGGCCGTCGCCGCCGATGTCGCAAAGCCCGAAGACTGCCGGCGGCTGATCACGGCGGCGGAAGAACATTTTGGCGGCCTCGACGGCCTCGTGAACAGTGCCTACCGCTTCGAAGCCGGATTGTTTGAGACCGCCGATCTTAAAGCGTGGCGCGCGGCCATGGACGTGACGTGCTTCGGCGCGCTCATCCTGGCCCAGGCCGCCGTGCCTTTGCTGCGCAAACGCAATGGCGGCGCCATCGTCAATGTCAGCACCTCCAGCACGCGCACGTTTACCAACGGCGTCGGGGGTTACGCGATTCCGAAGGCGGCACTGGAAATGGCGACGCGTATCCTGGCGCAGGAGCTGGGCCCTCTAAACATTCGGGTCAATGCCACCCTCATGGGGTGGATGGACGGCGAACCCATGAAGCGCGGTTTTGCCGCCCGCGCCAAGGCGCGCGGCGTCACCGAGGATGCGTTAACCGCCGAACTTATGAACGCCATTCCTCTGCGGCGGATGGTGTCGGATTCCGAATGCGCGCGCGCGGTGATTTTCTTCCTGTCGGATCAGTCCAGCGCCATCACGGGCGCGCTGCTCAACGTCAATGGCGGCATGTTCATGAGCGCTTAGCGGGTGCTACAATAGGGTCATGCGTCCTACCACCCCAGGCATTGTCTATGGCTGACATCGTTAATCTCCGCCGTGCCCGTAAAACCAAGGCGCGCGAAGCCGCCGCCACCGAGGCCGATGCGAACCGGATAAAATTCGGCCGGACCAAAGCGGAGAAAACCGCCGGTCAGGCGGAATCGCGGCGCGCCGCCACCACGCTCGACCAGCATCGCTTGGGTCAGAAAGACGATTAAGCCTACGGGATTACCGCGCAGCCGATTCTACCGCGATGTCGAAATGCATGACATCCTCGCGGCAGCCGAGTTTTTCGTACAGCGCGATGGCGGGTTCATCACCATAGTCCGCCTGCACATAAACGACCCACCCGCCGCGTTGTGCCGCGATCTCGCGTAATGTGTTGATCAAGTCCGTTGCGATACTTTGTCTGCGGTGTGCTTCGGCGACGGCAAGATCGTAGATGTAGAATTCGCTGCGGGCGCGCTCAAACTTCTCAAGTTCATAGGCCACCAAACCGCCCACCACGTCGCCGCCGCTCAGGGCAACAAGCACGACAATGTGTTCCTTCGCCAAGAGGTTTGCCGCGTATGTATCGGACGGCGGCGCGCCGCCATAGCTTTCGGGGTCTTCGAAGGCTGCGCTGAACATGGCGTTCAACTGGCGTAGCGCGAGGACGTCGGTAGGGCCAAGCCGGCGGATACGGAATGATGTGGAAGACATACTCTCACCTGGGTTTCCCCGCTTCGCTGGGTTTTCCTGGAAACGAAACATGGCGGAGGGGGCGGGATTCGAACCCGCGATACGCTTTTGGCGTATACACACTTTCCAGGCGTGCGCCTTCAACCACTCGGCCACCCCTCCGGCTCAAGTCCCGAGTCGTTCAAAAAACGGACTGGGGCGGCCTTTCTGGAAGGCGCAGAACCTAACCGAGCGGGTTTGACCCTGCAACAAATCCAGCCCGTCTTTTGCCTTGCCGAAGCCAGATTTTCCACGTTTTCCACAGGGTTGGGGATAATTGGCGCGCTTCGGTTGCACAAGCCTATAGTAGCGTACCGAAACAAAGCCGGAATCAACTGTAATTTAAGCAATTTGTCGGCTATATCTCGCCCAACGGGGTAAGAAACGGACTCAGGGGCGTGGGGTTCCAGTGATATTTGGGCGCGCGGCAGGCTGGACGCTGGTGGTTTTGGCCATTCTTATGGCCTCGGCCGAGGCGGTTATGGCTTTAGGAACAGGGGCTTATAACGGCCTCGCGACGGTTGATGTCTGGACCCTTCTGGTCGGGCAGACGCCGTCTTTCGCGGCGCAAACAGACTCCAGCCAAATTCTCGCTGCGGTAGGGGCCTCCATCCTGGCAATGCCCGCGTGGGTAGCGTTCGCCGCGATGGGTTTTGTGCTCGTTCACGTCTGCCGCAAACGTCGCGCGCGCCGCCGCGTTTTCCGCTCGGCCTACTGATCGCACCTCACACGATATGAAAACGGGCAGCACATACGTGCTGCCCTTTTTTCGTTGTGATGATGCTCGTCAGATTAGTCGTCGCTCATGCGTAGTGCGTTGATGAATGCAGATTGTGGAATTTCGACCTTGCCGAATTGCCGCATGCGCTTTTTGCCTTCTTTCTGCTTATCGAGCAGTTTCTTTTTGCGGCTGATGTCGCCGCCGTAGCATTTCGCGGTCACGTCTTTACGCAGCGCGGCGATGGTTTCGCGCGCGATGACCTTGCCGCCGATGGCCGCTTGAATCGGAATCTTGAACAGGTGGCGCGGAATCAAATCCTTCAAACGCTCGCAAATCTGACGGCCGCGATTTTCCGCCTGGCTGCGGTGCGCCATGAACGACAGCGCATCCACCAGATCGCCGTTGACCAGAATGGTCACCTTCACAAGGTCCGCCTCCAGATAGTCGCCGACTTCGTAATCGAAGCTGGCGTAGCCGCGCGACAGAGATTTCAGGCGGTCGTAAAAATCGAACACGATTTCGTTCAACGGCAGACGATAGACCACCATGGCGCGGTTGCCCACGTAGGTCAGGTCGATCTGTTCGCCGCGCCGGTCGTTGCAGAGCTTCAGGATCGAGCCCAGGTACTCGTCCGGCACCAGCACGGTTGCCTTCACCCAGGGCTCTTCGATTTTCAGGATGCGCGTCACATCCGGCATGTCGGCGGGATTGTGCATTTCCTCCAGCGCGCCGTCGCTGGTGTGGATGCGGTACACGACACTGGGCGCGGTGGTGATCAGGTCCAGGTCGAATTCGCGCTCCAGACGTTCCTGAATGATCTCCATGTGCAGGAGACCCAGGAAGCCGCAGCGGAAGCCAAAGCCCAGCGCCGCGCTGCTTTCCATCTGAAAGTGGAAGCTGGCGTCGTTGAGGCGCAGCTTCGCCAGGCTGTCGCGCAAAATCTCGAACTGCGCGGCGTCCACGGGATACAAACCGCACCACACTACGGGGATGCTGGGCTTGAAGCCCGGCAGCGCTTCGGTGGCGGGACGCGCTTCGTCGGTAATCGTGTCGCCGACCGAGCAATCGGCCACGGCCTTGATGCCGGCGGTGATGAACCCCAGCTCGCCCGGCTTCAACTCGGGCAGTTCCAGGCGCTTGGGCGTGAACACGCCGACGCGCTCCACGGGGTAAACGGTGCCCGAGGACATGAACTGAATCTTCGTGCCCTTCTTGATGCTGCCGTCCTTGATGCGCACCAAAATGACCACACCCAGATAGGCGTCGTACCAGGAATCCACCAGCAAGGCCTTCAGCGGCGCCTTCGCATCGCCGATGGGCGCGGGTAGGCGCGTCACAATGGCTTCCAGCACCTCTTTAATGCCGACGCCGGTTTTTGCCGAAGCCAGCACGGCGTCCGAGGCGTCAATCCCGATGACGTCTTCAATTTGCTTGCGCACGCGCTCCGGCTCGGCGGCGGGCAGGTCCACCTTATTGAGAACCGGCACGATCTCATGATTGGCGTTGATGGCCTGGTAAACGTTGGCCAGGGTCTGCGCCTCCACGCCCTGCGACGCGTCGACCACCAGGATCGAGCCTTCGCACGCCGCCAATGAGCGGCTGACTTCGTAAGCGAAGTCGACGTGGCCGGGCGTGTCCACCAGGTTGATCTGATAGGTCTTGCCGTCGTCGGCATTGTAGCCAAGGCGCACGGTCTGGGCCTTGATGGTGATGCCGCGCTCTTTCTCGATATCCATGTTGTCGAGCACTTGCTCGGTCATCTCGCGCAGCTCAAGGCCGCCGCAATACTGAATCAACCGGTCGGCAAGCGTCGACTTGCCGTGATCGATGTGGGCGATGATCGCGAAATTACGGATATGCGACAGGTCGGTCATACAACAACTTCTTCAAGGTCTCTTTTCTAGGCGCGCAGCTTGCCGCCACAGGTCTTCTCGACAGCGGCGATGACTCTCTTCGCCACGCCCTCAATCTGTTCGTCCGTCAGTGTCGCGTCCTTGGACTGCAGCGTCACCGCGACAGCCAGGGATTTTTTGCCTTCGCCCACGTTCGGATCTTCGTACACGTCGAACAGGCCCACGTCGGTGATCAGCTCTTTATCCGCGCCGCGCACCGCGCGCACCACTGCCTCCGCGCCAACGCCGGTATCGACCACGAAAGCGAAATCGCGTTCCACCGGCTGGAAGTTCGACGCCTTCAACAGCGCGCGCGCCGCACCGGCTTTCTTCTTCGGCTGCGGTAGGCGATCCAGGAACACTTCGCACGCGACGATGGGGCCTTTGACATCTAGCGTATTCAAAACCGCAGGATGCAGTTCGCCGAAAGCGGCCAGAATCTGATTTCCCAATTTCAGCACGCCCGAACGTCCCGGGTGATACCAGCCCGGCGCACCGGTATAGGTTTGTAGCGACGTGACGGACGCGCCGGCAGCTTCCAGTGCGGCCAACGCATCAGCCTTGGCATCCAGCGCATCGGCGGCGCGGCGTGTTCCGGCCCAATGACGGCCCGTGGTGGAACCCGCGCGCAAACACGCGGCGACCATGACTTGTTTGCCCGGCGCGCCCGCTTCGAAACGCGGTCCCACTTCGAACAACGCGACGTCGGCCATGCCGCGCGCGGCATTGCGTCCGGCGGCGGCGGCCAGGTTGGGAATCAGCGACGGGCGCATGGCGTCCAGATCGCTGCTGATGGGGTTGGCCAGCGTCACCAGCGGCAGGTCGCCCCGGAACAGCTCGGCTTGCGCACGCGGCAGGAACGCCCAGGTCGTGGTTTCGTTCAGTCCGCGCGCCGCCAGGCTGCGGCGGGTGAAAGCCACTTGGCGCTGCTGCGCCGTCAGCACCACTTTCGGCATCGGCGCGCGCGGCAGCGGCACCGGCGGAATGTTGTCGTAACCGTGAATCCGCAAAACCTCTTCCACCAGATCCTGCCAGCCTTCCACGTCAGCGCGCCAGGACGGCGGCGTCACGGTCCAGGTGTCGCCCGACCCCGTCACGGCGAATCCCAGGCGTTCCAGAATGCTTTTGATCTCACCCGCGGGCAGCTCCACGCCGCCCAGGGATTTCACGCGCGCCGGGTTGAAGGCAATGGTGCGTTTCCACTCAGGCGCTTTGCCGCCTTCGACGATGTGCGAGGCTTCGCCGCCGCAGATGTCGATGATCATGCGCGTCGCGATTTCCGCGCCCGCAATGGCCGAGGCCGGGTCGACGCCACGTTCAAAGCAATAGCGTGCATCGGAATTGATCTGCAATTTACGGCCCGTGGCGGCGATGTTGAGCGGGCTGAACAGCGCCGACTCCAAAAACACCGTCGTCGTCGTGTCCGTGACACTGGTGGGCGCGCCGCCCATGATGCCGGCGATGCCTTGCGCACCGGCCTCGTCGGCGATCACGACCATGTCGGTATCCAGCGTGTAAGTTTTGCCGTTCAGCGCCGCCAAGGTCTCGCCGTCTTTGGCGAAGCGCGGGCCCACGTCACCCTTCAGCTTGGCGTCGTCGAAGGCATGCAGCGGACGGCCCAGGTCGATGGTCAGGTACTGGGTAATGTCCACCAGCGCCGATACCGGGCGCAAACCGATGGCTGCCAAACGGTCTTTCAGCCACTTCGGACTTTCGGCATTTTTGACGCCTCGAATAGTGCGGCCAATGAACTGCGGACATTTGGCTTCATCACCGGCGGGCAAAGCCATCTTCACCTTGCGCGGGCTCTCAAACGTACCCGGCACGGCGGCATCCTTCATGGGCTTCAGCGTGCCCAGACCGGCGGCGGCCAGGTCGCGCGCGATGCCGCGCACGCCCAGGGCGTCCACGCGGTTCGGCGTCAGGTTGATCTCGATGACCGGATCGAAGTTCAACACTTGCGTCACCGGCACGCCCACGGGCGCGTCGGCGGGCAGCTCAATAATACCGTCGGACTCTTCGCTCAGCTTCAGTTCCGAGGCCGAGCACAGCATGCCCTGGCTCTCGACGCCGCGGATGGAGCCCTTCTTCAGCACGTCGCCGGTGGAGGGGATCGTCACGCCGGGGCGGGCGAGTACAACCTTCAGGCCCGTGCGCGCGTTGGGCGCGCCGCAGACGACCTGAAGCTTTTCTGTGCCTGTATCGACGGTGCACAGGCGCAGGCGATCGGCATTGGGATGCTGTTGGGCTTCCGCAATATGCGCCACGATGAACGCATCCAGGCCAGCACCCGGATTCACCAGGCCTTCCACTTCCAATCCGGTCGCGGTCAGCTTGGCGCTGATCTCATCCAGGGTGGCGATGGTGTCGAGGTGTTCTTTCAGCCACGAGAGGGTGAACTTCATTTCGCCACCCTCCGGAATTCCAGGCGCTCGATGACGCGGAAGTGCTGGCACAAGAGCAGCATGTCCGGCGCGAAATAGCCTTCGCGTGTGAATGCGGCTTCACGGGTTTTCAGCCAATGTTTCAGCGACAGGTCGCCTTCGCCTTCGGCGTGGGCGAATTTGGCGTCGATCTCGTCATAAGGGCAAACTTCGACTTCGGTGAACTCGATGACGCAGCGCGGACGGCCGCTGCCGTCCAACAACACAGCGCGGTCGCCGTCTTCCGGCGCGGGCTCGTCCTCGAACTGATAGAGCGCGTTGCTGATGGCGGTCTTCTTGCCGTCCAGCACCAGCGCGCACAGCGCATCGGCTTCTTCCGTGGTGTAACCCAGGGCCCACTGCGGCAAATGCGCGTACACGGGCGGCACGGGGGCTTTGGGCGGCACCTTGCTCATCGCGTCAGCCCTCCCGTCACGCTGGGGATGTCGAGGGCGGCGAAGCCGTAGTGGCGCAGCCAACGCAAATCCGATTCAAAGAAGGTGCGCAGGTCAGGAATGCCGTACTTCAGCATGGCGATACGCTCGATGCCCATGCCGGCGGCGAAACCCTGATAGACCTCGGGATCAAGCCCGCAGGCGCGCAGTACGTTGGGGTGCACCATGCCGCAGCCCAGAATTTCCAGCCAATCGCCGTAGTTGCCGATTTTCAACTCGCCGCCTTTGCGCGAGCATCCGATGTCCATCTCCGCCGACGGTTCGGTGAAGGGGAAGAAGGACGGGCGGAAGCGCGTCGTCAGATCGTCGACGCCGAAATACGTGCGCACGAATTCCTGCAGGCAGCCGCGCAGGTGGCTCATGTTGGTCTCGGTGTCGATCACCAGCAGTTCCACTTGGTGGAACATGGGTGTGTGCGTCATGTCGTAGTCGCAGCGATAGGTGCGCCCGGGAATGATCACGCGGATCGGCGGCTTCTGGGTCATCATGGTGCGGATCTGCACCGGCGACGTATGCGTGCGCAGCAGATAGCGCTCTGCCGTCGTGGGGTCCGCCCCGCTTTTATCAGGTGCCAGGAAGAAGGTGTCGTGCATTTCGCGCGCCGGGTGGCCGGGCGGGAAGTTCAGTGCCGTGAAATTATGGAAATCGTCCTCGATGTCCGGGCCGTCGGCGATCTCGAAGCCCATCTGGCCGAAAATCGCGGCGACTTCGTCCATGGTCTGGCTGATGGGATGCAGCGTGCCGCGCGCTTCGGGGCGCACCGGCAGGGTCACGTCCATGCGCTCGGAGGCCAGGCGCGCATCCAGCGCCGCGCTCTCGAAAGCGCGCTTGCGCGTATCCAGCGCCGCGGCGACCTCGTCCTTGAGCACGTTGAGGTTCTGGCCGAAGGCTTTGCGCTCATCCGGGGCCATGCCGCCCAGCGTTTTCATCAGGTCGGTGATGCGGCCTTTTTTGCCGAGCGCGGTGACACGCACCTCTTCCAAGGCGGCGGCGTCTTTAGCGCCTTGGACGGCGCCCAGAAGTTCGGCGCGAAGCTGATCGATATGTGCGGACATCTTTTTGTTCTCGTCGCTTATCGGTTTTTCTGGCGTCTTAGAAAAAATAAAGGGGCTGCCTGGTTAGGCGGCCCCTTTATTCGACTCGTCAGAAACGCGCGGGAACTTAACCGAGAGCCGCTTGGGCCTGCTTCACCAGGTTGGCGAAGGTCGCGGGCTCCTTGAGGGCGATGTCGGCAAGCACTTTACGATCAAGCTCAACACCGGCCTTCTTGAGCCCGTTGATAAATCGCGAGTAGGTCAGTCCGAATTCGCGGACCCCGGCGTTGATACGCTGAATCCACAACGACCGGTAATCGCGCTTCTTCAGGCGGCGGTCGGCGTAAGCGTGCTGCAGGCCGGCTTCCAGGCGCGTACGCGCCGGCTTGTAGGCCTTCGAGTGACGGCCGCGGTAGCCTTTGGCCTGCTCTAAAACTTTCTTGTGGCGGGCGTGTTTGGTAACGCCGCGTTTAACGCGTGACATGTGTGTGCTCCGTGATCAGGGCTTAGAGGCCGTAAGGCAGGAAATTGCGCTTGATAATGATGCCGTCGGGCTTCGATATCACATTGGTCCGACGGTTCTGGCGCTTTGCCTTCTTGGCCTTGGAGATCAGGCGGTGGCGCTTATTGGCGGCGCCCGCCAGGACTTTTCCTGTACCGGTGATCTTGAACCGCTTTTTGGCGGAGCTTTTGGTCTTCATCTTGGGCATTTCGGCGTCCTTTCGTAAGGCTGACGGTTTTTGATCCGGCCTGAGGCATGCCCTAAAACCCTGATATCTATGGATTTTAGCCTTTGAGCCGGCGGACCCAGCATAAGCTGGCCCCTTATGACCCGACCCCAGACTCGCGTCCGGATGCCAGGAAGGCGCGCTTATACCCATGGAACCCAGGATTTGCAAGGCGCCGGGCCCGTAAAAGGGGTTGTGAGCGTCGGGTTTCAAACCCCTGAAAAAGCCTGTTTTCCGCCCCCAGGGCGGGCCTGTAAGAAACCCATCGGTGGGAGGGTGGCGGGGATCATAATCCCACCACAAATTGCGGTTACAACCCGCAGCATCAAAGTACGTTTAAGAGGTGCCCCATGAATATCGTTAAACACCTGTTCGCTCTGGGCATTTTGGTCAGCCCCATCGCCGCCGCTCAGGCCGACGACTCGAGTCCGCAGGACTCCACGGTCGCGGCTACGGACGCTGCGCACGGTCAGGTCCAAGTCACATACACCAATCCCGACAAATTCCTCGACGCCAGCCCGCAGCGCGGTTACGGCGGCAAGCAGCGCGACGAAACCTTGCGCAAATTGCAGCGTCATATGGAAAGCCAGGGCGCGCGCTATTTAAAGCCCGGCCAGACGTTGAAGATCGAAGTGCTCGACCTCGACCTCGCCGGCCGTGTCGAATGGTGGAACTCCAACGCTTACGATGTGCGCATCATGCGCGACATCGACTCGCCGTCCATGAAGGTGCGCTACAGCCTTGAGGAAAACGGCGCGGCCGTCAGCAGCGGCGAGGAGTGGATCTCCGATCACAGCTATCTGATGGGCATCAACTCGCTCGGCAATTCGGATTCTCTTAAATACGAGAAGACGATGTTGAACGACTGGTTCCGCAACCGCTTCGGCAAAACCGCCCACGGTTAAGCGGGCCCTTCGCGAAATAACAAAGGGCGCAGCCGAGGCTGCGCCCTTTGTTTATGTCTCCGCCGTATCCTCTACGCCGCGGACGTCTTCTCCCCGCGCACCGCGTCGATGCTCCAGCATCCGCCGCCCGCGAAAGCGAGATAGAAGAAAATAAAGCAGAACAGGATCGCGCCTTCACCCTGGTTCAGCACCGGAAAGAAGCCTTGCGGCGCGTGGGCCAGGAAGTAGGCCACCGCCATCATGCCCGACAGAATGAACGCGACCGGGCGGGTGAAAAGCCCGATGGCCAGCAAGACGCCGCCGCCGATTTCCAGAATGGCCGCGGCCATCAGCATGGGCGGCAAGCCGCCTTCCATGCCCGGCATTGCCGCCGGAAAGCCGAACAACTTCATCGTGCCGTGTTCGATGAACAACAGAGCTGACATGATACGTAATACGCTGAGCACCCGCGGCGCCCAGGTCGCTTGCAATACCGCTAGATTGGCCATGATTTCCTCCCCCTAAAAGAAAACGACATGCTGAAAATGAATTCGGAGATTCTTGCGAATCTCCGAACCAGGTTCTGTTGGATTTTTATTTTGGCGCCACCACCATCACGATCTGCCGGCCTTCGGAGCGTGGCTCCTGCTCGACCTTGGCGCTCTCGACGAAGTCCGCCTTGACCCGCGCCAGAAGCTGGTGACCCAGCTCCATGTGCGCCATCTCGCGGCCCCGGAAGCGCAAAGTGACTTTCACTTTGTCGCCTTCTTCCAGGAAGCGTTTCATCGCGCGCATCTTCACATCGTAATCGTGGTCGTCGATGTTGGGACGCAGCTTGATCTCTTTGACTTCGATGACCTTCTGCTTCTTGCGCGCTTCGTTTTTGCGTTTCTGTTCCTCGTATTTGTACTTTCCGATATCGAGGATTTTGCAAACCGGCGGGTCGGCATTGGGGGAAATCTCCACCAAATCCAATCCGGCTTCATCGGCTTTGCGCAAGGCGGTTTCGCGGTCTACGACGCCGACGTTCTCGCCATCGGCATCAATCAGTCGCACGGTCTTGTTGTCGATCTGATGATTCATGCGCGGTCCATCGCTTTTGGACGGCGGCGCTTGTTGGTCGAACCTAGCTATTTACCAATCTCCTGTAATTGTTGTCGGTCATATGATCAGCGAGGCGCCCTCCCGGCGCCCAGTCGGCATAAAAGCTGCTGTTCACCGATGCGTGCCGGGAACCGCAGCTTCCTTGGCAAGTCTATCGGTTGCCTCATCCAGCGCAAGGATTTCTTGGTTGGCGCCCCCGAGGCGGCGCAGCGCTACAGCCCTGTTTTCAGCCTCTTTTCTGCCCACAACCACCAGCACCGGCACCTTGGCCAGGGAGTGCTCCCGGACCTTGAAATTGATCTTTTCGTTGCGCAGATCGACTTCGACTCGAAGACCGTTGGCGCGCATCGTCGCGGCCACCTCCTCGGCGTAGTCGTTGGCGTCGCTGGTGATGGTGCAGACCGTGGCCTGCACGGGCGCCAGCCACATGGGGAAACGCCCGGCGTGGTGCTCGATCAGGATGCCCAGGAAACGCTCGAAGGTGCCGAGAATCGCCCGGTGCAGCATGACCGGACGATGCTTTTGACCGTCTTCACCGACATAGGTCGCGTCCAGGCGTTCTGGCAGCACGTAGTCGAGCTGAATGGTCCCGCACTGCCAGGTCCGGCCGATGGCGTCGGTCAGGTGGAACTCCAGCTTGGGGGAATAGAACGCGCCTTCGCCGGGCAATTCCGCCCAGCCGTAGTCGTCGCTCAACCGTCCCGCCTGACGCACCGCTTCACGCAGATTGTGCTCTGCCCTGTCCCACATTTCGTCCGTGCCGAAACGCTTTTCCGGGCGCAGGGCAAGTTTGATGGCGTACTTCTCGAACCCCAGGTCTTTGTAAATCACGTCCAGCAGTTCGCAGAACTGGCGGACTTCGTCGACAATCTGATCTTCGCGGCAGAAGATGTGCGCGTCGTCCTGGGTGAACTGGCGCACGCGCATGATGCCATGCAAGGCCCCATGAGGCTCGTTGCGGTGGCAGCAGCCGAACTCCGCCATGCGGACCGGCAGGTCGCGGTAGCTCTTGATGCCCTGGCGGAAAATCAGAATGTGCGCCGGGCAGTTCATGGGCTTCAGCGCCATCAACTCGCTTTTGCCCGTCAACACCGGACCTTCGTCCTCTGTGTTCGGCACCTCGTCGGGCACGACGAACATGTTCTCGCGGTACTTGCCCCAATGGCCCGACTGTTCCCATTGGCGCGCGTTCATCAGCTGCGGCGTTTTCACCTCGACATAACCGGC
>JAIEMI010000194.1 GCA_019752235.1 Rhodospirillaceae bacterium | reverse complement strand
TCACGAGGCGGAAGATGCCCCGCGGGTAGCGCGCCGTGAACAGGAGCGCGACCGCGGCGAACAGCACCAGCAGCCCGATGAGGCCGCCGCCGTACCCGCCCCAGCCCCACTCGCCGTAGCCGCCCTGGCCGATCCAGGCGCCGGACCACCCCTGCAACAGCACTCCCATGGTGATGTTTTGTAAGCCGGTGCCCACCCCGAACTCGAAAAATGTCTTGCTGGTGACGCCGATACGCCGGAACACTTCCGTCAGCATACCGTCTTCTTCATTCTGCGAAGCCACCGAGTAGCCGAAGCGCTCCAGGCGCAACGGATTGTCATATTTCGGATCCCTCAGCATGTCCTGCACCAACGATTGCGCGATGGAACTGTTCATCCAACGGATATGCTTTTGCATGTCGGTAAGCATTTCGGACTGCCTGTTGACGATGGATTCCATGCGCATCTTGTGCAGGAGGTCGAATACTCTGACGTCACCCGGCATCGCTCCGACCAACGGCGCGATCGCTTGATGGGCTTCGGCCAGCCTGCCAGCGGCATAAAGCTCGATAATGAGTTTGAGCTGATTTTGAGTATCCATGAGTTCCTACCGCAGGTAATTGCCGCCATTTACGTCGATCACAGCACCGGTAATATATGCCCCGGCTGGCCCCAATAAACTATCAACCAATTCTGCTAATTCGTTAACATCGCCGAACCGTTTGAGCGGGATCTGCTCGCGGATCGGCGCCAGATCGTCGGCCTTACGTTCCCGTGTCATGCGGGTTGCGAGCGTGATCCCGGGGGCGATGCCGAACACGCGCACGGCCGGCGCCATCTTGATGGCTAGCGCCTTGATGAAAGTGTTGATGCCGCCCTTGGACACGTTATAGGCGTCGTCGAAGCCGCCACGATATGCCGACTGGGAACTGACCAGGAGGATGGCTCCGCCCGCCTGAACGTTCTTTTTCAGTTCGGCGCACACCATCATGGGGCTAATCAGATTCACATTGAGCACATGAGCGACTTCTGCAGCCGACGAGGTGAAAACCGCTTTGCCCAGGGTGGTGGCGGCGCAGTTGATGAAGCTGTGGATGGGTTCTTCGAATTTTGCCACGGCTTCCCGCACACCTTCGGGCGCGGCGAAATCGCATACGACCAGTCCGTCTACGCCAAGGTCTTTTGCCTGCGCAGCATCACGCACCATCGCGACGATACGGTCGCCCTTAGCCTGCAAACGCTGGGCGATGGCCTGTCCGATACCAGATGTCGCGCCGGAAATGAGGTGGGTCTTGGTCATAAACGAATGCCCCGCTGCGGTATTTGCCCTGCCGCAAGTTCGCCGTGCAGCTTATGATAAATGTCGGCCACGGCGTCTGAAAATTCTTTCGCTCGCAGAAAAGCCGGGGTGCGTCGGGCGGCTTCGGCCACGCGCGCACGGAGATTGATCCGTCGTGACGCGTCTTGCATGAGGTTTACCGCGAGGTCGACGTAGTCGTCGATGGAATGCGCCACCAACTCATCGAAATCGGCCGTATGTAGAACCGCCGCGCCCTGACTGGACCGTAGCGCTCCACCCTTCAAACTGACTGTGGGTAGGCCCGCTTCGATAGCATCGACTACGGTGGTCACGCCCGTATAGGGAAACGAGTCCAGACCAACGTCGCAATGACGCAGCATACCGATAACGGCGTCACGAGACGGGATGCTCTGCGCCACAAGAATCCTGCCCTGATCAATGCCCATCGCAATGAATTGGGATAACACCCGATTTGTCACGTCCTGCCGAGTGCCGCCGAAGTGTGGCGGAAACGGATAGAGCAGCAGGCGCGCATCGGGACACCGGCGGAGGATTTCCGCCCATACCCCGAGCATGCCTTTGTGCAGCTTGCTCTGGTTGGCTCCGGAAACAAACAGCGGCGTATCCGGGCTGACACCCATATTGGCGCGCGTGATAAGGGTCTCCGCCTCGGGCTGGCGCGACGGATACGAGAAGGCGAAGCTGGGATTGGGCGCAGCCACAAAGCGCTCGAAGAAATGCCGGGCAAAACCGGATTCCACATAATACGGACAACCGAAATAGACGTCGATGGCGGGCGACGCCGTCGTCACCAGGGAGCTAACGCAAGTCGCGCCGAGACGCGCCAGGCGATAGAAACTAAGATGGGCGAAGAAGCCGGGTTTGGCAGTGATATCGTTGCCAAAAAGTAGAATATCGATGTCGGCACCGCGCAATTGAAGCACCGCTTGGCTCAAGTCGTCGGACAGACGATAGATGTTGTCGCACATTGGCTGAATGAATTTCAGAAACGCCTGATCGACGCGGTCTGAAGCAACAAACAGCAGAACCTCGATGCCCTTGGCGCGCGCTTCCGCGAAGAACGGCAACACCGAATTGGTCTCTGGATCCTGGACAAGATGCTTGAACAGCACGCCGAGACGCGGCTTGGAGCCAGAGACTGCTGTTGCGAAACTGTGGGTGAGCGGCACCGAGAATTTGGTCAACCTAGCTTGGAATAACCGGGCGCGGCCTAGCGCGATTGGACGTGGGTCGCCACTGCTGTGAGCGGTCAGCCGGAATTGCACACCGGTAATAAATGCCGTCGCCAAAGCCGGCCCTGCATCCGTATCCATAAGCTCGTCGACCCGATCAGCGACACTGGTGATGAGCGCGGTCACATAGTTAAAATACTGCTCCGGCTCTTCGACAGTTTCGAACCATTCGTGGGCATTAACGAGACGCCCCCATAGCTGAGGGTCGGTTAGGGTATGCACATCATCACGCAAGCGTTGGCGCAAGGCTTCAAGCGCCGCGTCATAGCGGCGCGCAAGTACCACTTCGTGAATCCCTTCCAAGGTCGGCGCCACACTCATATCGGGGCTCCCTTGGCGAGTTGCACGAAGGCGCCGTCATGCGCCGCTGATGTCTGACAGGCCGCGACCGTCGCCATGACACGATGGGCCGCTGTTAGAGAGCTGACCGGCGTCGCCCCGCTTTCCATGCAGGCGATCAAATCATCTATCTCACCGCGTAAGGGCTCGATGTCCGGCGTGGTGAGCACGCGGCCGGCGTTATTGCGGTAACCCAACGGCGCCCGACCATAGGCTTCCGGCGCGCCTAAGGGCTCAACCCCCGCATCAAAGGCGCGCAAACGTTCCACGCCCAGCCCATCGTCCCAGACAATCATCTGCTTCCCGCCAACCAGCACCGACAAGCGCTGCTTCAGCGGCGAAATCCAGCTGGAGCGAACATGCGCGCGCAGGCCGCTGGCATAGCGCAGCGTGATCGCCGCATTGTCGGGGAGAAAGCCCGCGACCGCCGCATAGGTATGCGCGGACACCGCTTGGGCCGGGCCGAACAGATAATCGAGAATGGCAAGATCATGAACCGCGAGGTCGGCGATGATATCGACGTCCGCCTTATAGATGCCAAGGCCAGTGCGCACCGCGTCGAACACTAGCGGTTCGCCCAGCCAATCCTCGCCCAGCGCCGCTTTAATGCGCGCGACGCAAGGATGATACAGGAACGTATGATCGACCACGGCCGTGCGGCCACACCGCGCAGCGATATTGCGCAGTTGCGCGGCCTGCTCCACCGTCTCGGTGACCGGCTTCGTGATGAGCACATGCTTGCCGCTTTCCATGACGTGCGACGCCAAAGCAAAATGGCTCGCGGCCGGCGACGTAATAATGACGGCAGTGATCTCAGAATCGGCGAAAATCACCGCAGCGTCGGCTACGATGTTTGTATCGGGATGCGCGGCTCTGGCAGCGCTTTGGGCCTTCTCACCTGGGTCTGCGATCACTTTCAGGCGGCCTCGCGGATGATTGGCCGCCGTGCGGGCGAGATTCTTTCCCCAGTGTCCGTAGCCGATCAATCCGAAGCAATGAGGCGGCACGTCAGTTCCTTAGTGGACACGGTAAACACGGCCGACAAAGGCCAGTGCTTCGATCAGGTTGGCGCGCGACCGGACAATGTCGGCGTCGGCCCGCATCTCGATGGCGACGCCGCCCGTATAACCGCCGTCATGCAGCGCACGCGCGACGTGATTGTGCAGCCCTCTGGGCGCGGCGAAAGGCCCTAGCTGCGGCTCGCTGGCGTGTACGTGGCCGATGACATCGAGGTTCTCAAGCACGGCGGCGCGTGTGCCAGCGGCATCGCAGCCCTCGGCGACCAGCACGGCGGTGTCGAGATTCATCTTCACTGCCGGGTGCGCCAGCGCACGCACGAAGGCCGCCGTTTCGGTAGTCGTACGCAGAAACTTGCTCCCCAGATCGGCGGGCACGGGCTCCAGGCATAAGCAGGTGCCTTCGCGTTTTGCGACATCGCCCATATGAGCAAAGCGTTCCTGCGCGAGCGGGTTAATCTCGCTGGCGCTGCGTTCGCCGGGATCCCGGTTCGCGGGCGCCCCAAAAACCACCGCCTTGACGCCCAGTTCGCCGGCGATGCGGCAGACGAGTGTGAAATGACGGCTTACAGCTTGCCATGACGCATCGTCACCGAACACGTTCAAGCCTTTAGTCCCGAAGAAAATCGACTGCATGCCGACGCCGGTCATGCCGTGCGCACCCAGTGTGTGCTTATAGTCGGTGAGCGAAGCGTCGGACACCACCCAATCGGACCAGATTTTGGTAGGCGCTATGTCGATGCCGTGAAAGTCGGCCGCAGCCAGCAGACCGAAAAACGCCGGGTCTCTCCCGGAATCCCACGCTATCTGCGATACCGAAAGCTGCATCGCTCAGGCCGGCGGCCGGGATATGACAAAAAACGCATTGCCCCGAGGCCAGGAGGCCGTCCAGTTGTCTTTGACGCCGCGAAAACTGTGGGTGGCGCTATCGACGTTCCAGCCGCATTCAAGAAACAGGTCCATCCACCAGCGCAGCGGTTTCACGATGATATGCGTCACGTCGTTGTCGTAGGACGGAACGATATACCCACTGCCATCATCCTTGCCGAGCGGGACGGCCGCGAACATGCGTTTCACTTTGGGCTTAGCGCAGGTGAGCAACTGGCGCAGCTGCGCCTCATTCAGATGCTCGAACACGTCCTTCGATACAAGCCAATCGTACTCCCGATTAAAGCATACCGGATCGGCGGCGTCTTTAATCAGCGCGCATAACCCGCGCACCATCGGATCAACCTGATCGATGGCGTATGCGGAGATGTCGACGCCGTAGGCATCAATGTCAAGGAGGCGCAGCGCCTTGACCAAAAATCCCTTCGCACACCCGAAATCAAGCACCTTCTCCCCGCGATTGATCGGCAAGGTGAGAATCAGATGGTGCGCCATCTTGATCGTGAGTTCGGGAAGCCACGTAAAGTTCTGGTAGCCCGACTTGCCGGTTTGGACGCCACGCTCGTAGTAATCCGCATCATACGCGCTGGCTGGCGTTGCTTCTGAAGGCGTCATTATCGAGATCTCGTGAATCTTAAGGGAAATTGACGTGGTCGATGCCGGTCAGGTCGGGGCCTACCGCGTCGGGCGGCGCAGTGAGGATTTCTTTGACCGTGCGGTTATTGCGCATGAACAGGCACGACGTGCAAATCTTACGTGGATCGAAAAATGGCTGCACCGGCTCGCTGAACAGACGGTGCACGTCGGTGTTCTTCACTGTGCCCCACTTGCTGGAATTGAATTTGCGTTCAGAGGTCGACACAGTGCCGTCCTCATCGGAATCCACGAGCACGGTCACGGAATCGCAGGCATAACAATAGGAGTGTCCATTTTCCTCGTGACCGGTGGTATCCCAGAACACGTTATAGGGCTGCAAATAACATTGGCCTTTGTCCCACAGCTCTTCGGCCTCGGCGACGGTGCCGTGATACTTCAACTGATGAAAGATACGCCCGGTCGGGTTGCCCGCCTTATCTACGAAGCCCAAGCGGTGCAAGCGTTCGGCCAACTCGCGGTGAGCCAGGAGCTGCATCTCGCGGCTCAGATTGCAGTCGGTCAGTGTGCGGCAATAGTTGAAACCGTTTTCATCCATCGACGTAGCGATACGCTGGATGATATCGTCGGTTGTCCACGGCCCAAACACATAGGAATAACCAACGGTGATATCCGGATTATGCTTGATGGTCTCGGGCAGATATTGCTTGTCGAAGCGGCCACCCGGATAGAACGGCGAAGCATCCTCGGGCGTAACCGAGATGCGAATCCACTTGAAGTGCTTGTAGGTCGATTCCGAGATTTTTGGAGGAAAGCCGTTGGTGATGAGGCCAAGGTCGATATCGAGCGTCGCGAGATACTCGACGAATTCGGCAAAATGTGGCCACAGGTTGGGCTGTCCGCCGCCCGACAGGATCAAGCCACGCAGACGGATGTCCGACCCTGTCGCTTTGCGGTAGGCCTCGTTGTACTCGGGAAACCGCTCACGGTTAATGCGCGCCTGCTCATGATACAGGGTGTCGATGAAGGCGATTGCCTCGTCGAGAGTCACGCTGTCTTTCTTATTGCGCGAGATCGTTGAGCAGAACTGGCAGCGCGATGAACAAACCTGATGGTTGGTAAGCGTCGCGCGGATGATGCTGCCGAAGCCAGTGTCGCGGAACTTGTCGAATACAGGCTTGTGGTACCATAACTTCGCGCCGGTGGCGGTGAAGGTCTTTTCCTCTGTAGTCAGTTTATGTCGAACCGCATCAGGCGCGACGCGTTCGCGATGACGGTTGAGTTTGCCGCTCGTCAAATCCTCCTGATAGATCGAGAAGGATTCCGTATCGCCGCGCGCTTCAAAGTGGTTGAGGATGAAATCGGCGATTTGATCGTCGATTGGCCGGCTTTCAATCAGTTTACCGCTGGCGTCGAGGATATTGACCTTCGTGTGTTCGGCCCGATGCTTCCCGGCGCCCTTGCCGAGCAGCACGATCTCGCGCCGTCCGGAACGGTTGTTCTGAACGTAAGAGACCTGAAAGCGGTCGGTTTCTTTCCGCTTAAGGATCTGTAAAACGCTGCTCTCGGACATCTGACTCTCCGACTCCCCGCCTGAAATTACGGGGGGTTCTGTTGAACGCTACGGATATACTCTCCGTAGTCACGAATGTAATCATTTTCGTCGTAACCATCGGACGCCAAAACCATCAAAACGGCGTCAGGCGAGAACTTATACTGAATACCCCATACCCGCGCGGGGAGATGCAGGCCAATCCCCGGACCGTCGAGGCGCACTTCGGCGCGATCATTACCGTTATCAACCACCACGCTGAGCTGGCCTTTGACGCAGATCAGGAACTGGTGAAGCGTCTTGTGAGCGTGTTCGCCGCGGACTTCGCGGCTCGGCACATCGAACACCATGAAACAGCGTTTCGGCTGGAACGGCAAGCTTTTGCCGTATTCGGCCACCGCCAGGCTGCCGCGCAGGTCGCGAAACAGCGGCAACCGGTAAACCTTGGCCCCGCTGACGCCCAGATCCTGCACCGGCTCGTCTTTCAGCGCCAAGGGCGTGGTTGGCACACGCGCTTTATCAGCCGATACATAACCGACGATGACGCCGGGATTGCCGACCACGATGGCGTTGGGGGGAACATTGTGAATCACAACGGCGCCGGCGCCTATCATCGCGTTGCGGCCGATCGTCAGCCCCGGAAGAATGGTGGCGTTGGCGCCGATACTGGCGCCCGTGGACACGATCGTGCGCAGATATTCGTCGGGGTACTGTTTGCTGCGCGGAAACCGGTCGTTGGTGAAGGTGGCATTGGGCCCGACAAACACATCGTCCTCGATGTGGACATTATCCCACACCTGCACGCCGCATTTGACCGTCACGCGGTCGCCGATGACGACGTTATTCTCGATAAACACGCCATCGCAAATATTGCAGTCCTTCCCGATCCGCGCCCCCGGCAGGACGTGGGCGAAAGCCCAAATCCGCGTGCCGTCGCCGATCGTGGCGCCGGCATCCACAAGCGCTTGGGGATGGGCCTTAAAGGTCATAGGGGCGTGCTCTCACGGGGCCGACAGCCTTCATTTTAACCAGCGCGGGCCCAGGCGTGCACGGCCCCGGTCACCGCATCGACTTCTATATCTGCCAGTTCCGGATAGCAAGGCAGGGTTAATACTTCGATAGCGAGGTTTTCGCTAACAGGCAAAGGGGTTATCGCGCTTTCGGAAGGACAGCTGGGCTGCTTATGATCAGGCACCGGGTAATGGATATCCGTGCCGATTCCTTGATTTTTGAGGTGAGCCCGCAAAGCGTCGCGCCGGGGCGTGCGCAGCACGTAAAGGTGGGCGACGTAACCTGGATCGGCCGCCGCGGTGTGGTCCAGAGGGACACGCACCGGCAGGCCGGCGAGCCCCTGGGCATAGCGCTGGGCGATGACCCGCCTGCGGGCATTCCACCCATCAAGATGGCGCAGCTTTACCCGCAGCACGGCCGATTGAATCTCATCCAGGCGGCTGTTGCGCGCGCCCGGCAGCTCACTGACATATTTGGATTTGCCCCACCCGTATTGGCGGAGCTGGCGGAGACGGCCGGCAAGGCCTTCATCCGCTGTCACCACGGCGCCGCCGTCGCCAAGGGCGCCGAGGTTCTTGGTGGGATAAAAGCTGAAACACCCCAGCACGCCCCAGGATCCGACCTTTTTGCCCGCGACAACCGCGCCGTGGGCCTGAGCACAGTCTTCCACCAGAGGCGCGCCATGACGCGCGCATACCTGCGCCACCGCTTCAAGACCGGCGGTGTTGCCGTAAAGATGCGTGAAGATCACGGCGCGGATGGCGCGGCCATCACTCTTCAAAAGCCTATCGAGCAACTCCGGCGACATGTTCAAGGACGTATCGTCAACATCGACATAAGACGGGAGAGCGCCAATCGCCCGCATGGCGTGCAAACCGTAGCCGCCGGCGTTGGCCACGCCGGCGACACGATCGCCGGCGCCCACACCCAGCGCCCGCAACGCCAGTTCCAGCGCCTCGGTGCCGTTGGCAACGCCCACACAGGCCGACACGCTGCAATAGGCCGCGAATTCCTGCTCGAAGGCTGCCGTTTCCGGGCCTAATACGAACCATCCGCTCTCGATCACTTTGGCGACGGCCGCCGCGATCTCGTCCTTATGAGCGGCGGTATGGCGTCCAAGGTCGTTGATGAGTTTCATTGCCGCGCCTAGGCCGAGCGGTATTTGCGCTGCACGGGCCATTTGAAGGCGCGTTTTTCTAGCCGCTCGGCGACGACAAATATCGCGGCGTCGGCGGGCGCGGAGAAACGATTGAAAGGCTGCACTTCAAAGGGCTGAAAGCCCTGCGCCAGATTGCAGATCATGCCCGACATGTAATGCACCTTGAATCCGTTATCCCCCAGAAAATCCGGATAAACGGTGGGACTGAAATTCCAGAACCCATGATTGACGCGCGTGAGCGGCGCGGCGTGCACGAGAAACCCGCCCACCGCCAAGGCCGCGCACGAGTTTAAGAACGCCTGCGCGACATTGAAGCAGTGTTCGCATGTGCCGGTGTCGATAACGAGATCGAAGCGATCTTCAAGATCCGGCGGGAGCGGCACATTTAAATCGACAATACGTTCCATGCCGCGCGCGGCGACGATGTCCGTGACTTCCGCCTTAACCCCCAACTCCGCGAACAGCGCCATGGTGTCGTACAACGGTTGCTTGAAGTCCTTTAGGCCGTGCCACGCCCAAATTTTCTCGGCATCCGCGCGCGACGGTATTTTGGCCACCACGTCAGCGGAAAAGAGGCTCTCCAGCCCTTTCTTGGTTAGCAGCAGATCGGGGTAGCCCAGACATAACGCGCTGAGCTCGCCCGCCTTGGTCTTCCGCCGCAGGTCGATCACCTGTTTGATGAGCGACAGAAACTGCATTTCTATGGCCATGGCCAATTACCTGAAGAAGTTTGTATTAACCGGCATCACTCAGACACATCACTCAGACAATGTCGTGATGTTCGTCCACATCCGCTGCGCGTACCTGGGTACCGCGTCGCGTTCGCTTTGAACATAAGCCTTCTCGCGCGCACCAATCGCTTTGCGGTAAGCCGGGTCGTCGATCAGCTTTTGCGCCAATTCCATATAATGCGCCTGGTCGGCGGCGGTCAGAATTTCGAGCGCCTCGTAATCCGCCCGCGTCATCGGCCGCCCGTGCGTGCGCTGCATGACGCCGCCGTGCAATTGATATCCATACAGCGTGTCCATACCTTCCATGGAAAGAAACGGCGTACCATGGCTCATGGCTTGAAAACCTGTGATCCCGCAGCCAAAGGGGAATGTTTCAAGAAAGATGTCGAGCACCTCGGCATAGAGGTTGCTATCGACCCAGCCGATGAAGTGACACCGATCGGCGACGCCGAAATTTTTAAATGTCGTCAGCACGACCTCGGGCTGCGACCTTCCGGTCCACAAAAAATGGGCTTGCGGATTGCGCGCCAGCAGGCCTCCCACCGCCATTAAAAAGCCGGGTGAATTTAACTTTTCCTCGCGCGCCAGCGATCCCAGCAGAATCGCGTCTTTGGGAAAAGCTGCACGAATGTTTTGGACATCCGACGGACTATTCTCTTTGTGAGATAAGGTCAGCGGAAACGGCGACACCGTCCACGTTTTTCCATGATAGACCCGCTCGGTTTCGGCTTCATGACCGCCGCAAAGATGAACATCCACCTCCGGCAGAAAAACCGGATGGAATTTGACGGACCAGAAAACCTGGCGCGGAGCAAGTCGCGCGGCTAACGCGAAGCTGGCTATCGTGGCGATCGATAGCCAGACCGCTGTTTGAATGTTTAATTGTTCAAGACGATCCTGCAACAACGCCACCGACTGGTCGAGTGGAAGCGGCGCGTTATTGGGCCCCGCAAGGGGAATATACGTGATTTTACGCGCGTCCAAGATTGTTTTGAACGGCGGATCAAGCCCTCCGAGGCCGGCGAGATAGATATCCGCCTCTAATCCCATTTTACGCCATGCGTCCACGATCGTGAGCATGACTTCCGTATGCCCCAACAACACTGCATTCTGCATAACGAAACAGATTTTGCGGGGATCGCGTCCCCCGTGCAGGTCGCGGGTATGTTTCCGGCCGAGATCTTGGAGCGCGCCCGACCACATATTAAAACACTTGAAATAGTGGTCTTCAGTCTCCGTGGTTTTCACGAAGGAACCGTAGATCAAGCCTTCAATAACCAGGGCAAGGTGAACCTTGCCTTCCTTGATCACTTTCTGAAGCAACCCCAACAAAATATTGAAGCAGTAGTCGCTTTCCTGCTGAAAGCCGGACAGCTTCAATTGCCTCCCTAACTCACTCGATTTTTTGAGGAGGTCGAGATTGGTCAGCCCCTTCAGACTTACAAGCTCGTTATAGAGATTGTGGTAAAATTCTAGCGACTGCATGTTGGCAACCGCGATATCCAGCTTACTGTCATCACCGGACTTGATCTCCGCGAGGAAAACGGCGGCGCCGTCGCAAGCTGTTCATGGCGTTAAGTTTGCGCCCTCAGACTGGCGACGCACAATAGTAGCGCTTGCATGCTCATGGTTGTCATAAAGCAAGCTTTATAGGCCACTTGGAAAAGTGTCAACGACACGGCCTCAAGCCTTCAACTTATACCCGCTCTTCAGCATCCGGTAAGTCCAGATAAACAGCGCCATGTTGAGCACGGCGAGCACGATAACGCCGGTGAGCGGGCGGGTGGTTTCCTGCCCCAGGAAGCCGTACCGGAAACCGTCGATATTGTAATAGAACGGGTTGTAGTGGGCGAGGAATTGGGCCCAGTCCGGCAGGCGGTCGACCGTGTAGAACGTGCCCGACAGAAACGTCAGCGGCGTAATGATGAAGTTGGTGACTGCCGCCATGTGGTCGAACTTTTCCGCCCAGACCGCCGCCAGAATGCCGACCATCGACATGAATAAACATCCGGCGACGGCGTGATAAACAATCATCCAGATATTGTGCAGATGCAGATGCGCGAACAACGCCATTATCCCGCCGCAGACAACGCCGACGACGATGCCGCGCGTCAGGCCGCCGAGCGTCCACGCCACCGTCAACTCCAGCGCGCTCAGGGGCGGCATCAGCACATCGACGATATTGCCCTGCACTTTTGAAACCAGTATCGACGAGGACGTATTGGCGAAGGCGTTCTGGATCATGGTCATGATGACCAGACCCGGCACGAGAAAGTCCTCGAAGGGATAACCGGCGATCTGCGTGCTGCCGCGGCCGAAGGCAAAGACCATCATCAGCAGAAACATCAGGCTGGTGATCACCGGCGCCGCCACGGTCTGGAAGATCACCTTCCAGAAGCGCCGCACCTCCTTCAGGTACAGCTCCCACATGCCGCGCCAGTTGACGGCGCCGATGGTGCGGGGCTGCGGGATGGTGAACACGGGCGGGCGGTCGAGCATGAAATGTCCCGGTAGGAGGGTTACGGGAGTTTAGAAGAGGTGCGGGACATGTAGGAAGAGGCCGCCGCGACCGCAACCGCCAGTGTCGTCCAAAACAGCACTTCGTTCTGGTTGACGAAAAAGCTTTTGGCGCTCGCCACCGGCCATAGTCGCAGCAGCACGGCGATGGCCGCCCCCGCCAGCAGAGGCTCTGTCGGCCACACGCGCCATAAATCAACAGCGGGTTTCAGGGCCGCCACGAAGAACACCAGCAGGATCGCCGTGCCGGTGACGCCGGTTTCGGCCAGCAGTTCCAGCCAGAGGTTGTGGGGATGCAGGCTGCGGCATGCCGCTTCAGCGAGATCGGCCGGCACATAAAGCGGACAATCGAGGCGGAAGGTATGCACACCGATGCCGACGATGGGATTGGCTTTGAAGACGTCCAGCGCCGCCTGCCAAATCAGGACGTACATGTCTCCCTGAGGCACGGTGAACACGGCGATGGACGACAAATGCCGCGCCAGCACCTGCGGGAAGACCGCATAGATCAACGCCGCCACGATCAATGACAGGCCGATAAGACTGATGTTGACCCGCCACGAGGCGCGCGCCACCACCAGCAACAGGACCAGCAGCGCGGCGGCCAGCAGGATCGCGGTCATCCGTTCGCCGGTCAGGAAGATCGCCACCGACAGCAACAGGATGCCTGCCACCGCCACGGCCTTGCGCGACAATGCCGGCGCACGCAGCCGCGTAAACAGCAGCGCCAGCAAGGGGAGCCCCGCAAAAAGTAAGAGCACGCCGATCGCCGCGCTGCCCAGCGGGCCCGTCAAACGCTCACCCAGCATCGGCCTGCCGAAGATATCGCGGCCCACGGTGAACTGGAAAAGCGTATCGGCCGCGCCGAATAGGCTGGCGGCGACAAAGCTGCCCAGCATGGCCTTCAACAGCGAGGGCGCACGCAGCGCCAGCACCTGCAAGCCGGCGGCGAAGACAATGAAACGTATCCATACGAGCGCATGTCCGCCCGCCACCTCCGGATGGTTGCTGAGCGCGCCGCGCACCATCGCGTAACTCCAGAAGATCAGCGCGATCACCACCCACGTCTGCCGCGCCCACGCGAAATCCCGCGTGCGGACGCTGATGTAGAGATGTCCAAGCGCTACAAGGCTGATGGCGATGTCGGCGAAAGAGTGAGCGTAGAGCAGGAACGGCAGCAGCACGCACAAGGCCGCCATAAAGACGCTGACGCGCGGGCACGGCCCGACGTCGAGTTCATGGCGCATGTCGCGATAAAGCCGTTGCGGCGCCGCGACCATCAGGATGCCTTGATGCCGATGAAGATCGACTGTTGATAAGGCGCGAACAGCCAGTAGAGCTTACTCATGGACCGTTTCCACTTGGTGAAGCCCAGGAACGGAAACGGCGCGCGCAGGATCTGCCGTAGGATCAACCAGGGCCTCTGGCGCAGTTTATACCAGTAACTCTCGGTGTCTTGTACCTCCAGCACCAGCGGCGTGAACGCAGGAAACAATGCCGCGATCTCTTCCGGTCTCGGGCGAAACACGGTGACGATGAGATAGCCGCCCGGATCCACAAGCCGCGCCAGGGCCGCGCAAAAACCCTTCAGGTCGGCCACGTGCTCCAGAACGTTTGTGCACAGCACCGCGCGCGGGCAACGCGCCCTGATGGCGTTCACCCCCGCGTCATCGGACAGGTCCGCTTTCACATCGATACCTTCGCCGTCGCGCGGATCGACGTGGATGACCTCGATGCCCTTTGCCTTCAGACCGTCGATCAGCACGCACTCAATCCAGGGGTTGTCCACCCTGCGGTGACGCAATGTGCCGCTGCCGATATTGGCCATGGGGGAAAGGGCGTCGGCGGGCAGCCGTGACAGCAACTCCACCAAACGACGCGCCTCGACCTCGAACATCGGCACCCTCTCACGCCATGAAACGGCACTATGACCTATCGCGGGCCGAGGGTATATCCATGGACATGGTTGCCAAACGCGCCCCCACTGAAAAGCCTGGGCCCGAAAAGCCTGACAAGCCCGCCCACAAGGCAGGATCGAAGCCGGGACCGAAGCCCGTCACCAAGCAGCGTTTGACCAACATCGCCACATACCATGTGGAACGCTTCGCCACCACCGCCGCCAACCTGACACGCGTGCTGTCGCGCCGCGCCGAACGGGCGCGGCGCGTCCACGGCGGCGACGCCCGCGAACACGCCGCCTGGATCGCCGAGGTGGTCGAGCGCATGGTCAAGACCGGCGCAATCGACGACGCACGCTATGCCCTTGGGCGCACGGCAACGCTAAGACGTCTCGGCAAAAGCCCCGGCAAAATCCGCGCGGCGCTGGCCGGCAAAGGTGTCGCGCGCGCGCTGGTCGATTCCGCCATCGCCGATACCGCCCTCACCCTCGACGGGCACGACGCGGCGCTGGAAGCCGCATTGTCTTACGCGCGCCGCCGCAGACTCGGGCCTTTCGGCCCTGAAATCACCGACAAGGAAGAACGCCGCAAGCAAGCCGCCAAAGACATGGCCGCCCTCGCCCGCGCCGGATTTTCCTACGACATCGCCAAGCGCGTCATGGCGGCGGAGAAGGACCAATGACCGGCTGGCGTCCATGGCTGGGTTTCACCGCGATGACGGCGGGCATGTTCCTCGCCATCCTCGATATCCAGATCGTCGCCAGCTCGCTGATCGACATTCAGCTCGATCTCAAAATTCCCGGCACGCGCCTTAGCTATATCCAGACCACGTATCTCATTGCCGAGGTCATCGCCATTACCCTCACCGGTTGGCTGACGCGCGTGATGTCGACGCGCTGGCTGTTCGCCACCGCCATGATCGGCTTCGTGCTGGCGAGCGTCGCCTGCGCCGCGTCCACAACATATCACATGCTCTACGCCTTCCGCTTCGTCCAAGGCCTTTTCGGCGGCGCCGTCATCCCCATTATCTTCTCGGCGGCATTCCTGATGTTCCCGAAAGAGCGTCAAACCCTCGCCACCGTGATCGGCGGCGGCTTCGCCATGCTGGCGCCCACCGTCGGCCCTTACATCGGAGGTTGGATTACGGAGAATTTGTCGTGGCACTGGCTGTTCCTCGTCAACATCGTTCCCGGCCTTTTTGTTGCCGCCATTGCCGCGACGTTCGTGACCTTCGACAAACCCGACTGGCAGCACGCGCGCACGCTCGACGTGCCCGCGCTGGCGTTGATTGTGGTCTTCCTCACCAGCCTTGAACTCACGCTCAAGGAAGCGCCGAAGCTGGGGTGG
>JAIEMI010000141.1 GCA_019752235.1 Rhodospirillaceae bacterium | reverse complement strand
CATAGCCGACGGTTAGGAGAACGAGCAGTCCAAGCAACAGGCCCATGTGCCTTGCCATGGATAGGAGATAGTGGCGGTGTGGTGCCGGTTCAAGTAGCACCATGGGAGTTAGGTCAAGCATCATGGCCTATTCTGCACCAGCGAGATGTTTGGCATCGTCAGTCCTCATTTTCAGTGATCGACCTCCACAATATGCGGATGTGGGGCCGGGCCAGCGGTCTGCTCCACGGCCTCGGCCGTCGTCCGGCGCTTGATCAGCAAGAACACGGTCGGAATGACGACAAGCGTCAGAATGGCGGATGAAATCATGCCGCCAATCATGGGAACCGCGATGCGGCTCATCACCTCAGATCCTGTGCCGGTAGACCAAAGAATGGGCAGCAAGCCGGCGATAATCGCGGTGACCGTCATCATCTTTGGCCGTACGCGATCTACGGCCCCTGACATGATCGCGGCCTGAAGATCTGCCAGCGTTAACGCACGCCCCTCAGCCTTACACGCATCCCGCCGCTCGGTGAGCGCGTGATCAAGGTAAAGCAGCATCACGACTCCCGTCTGTGCTGCAACGCCCGCTAGGGCAATGAACCCGACGGCGGCGGCAACGCTCAGATTGTAGCCGAGCGCATACATGAGCCAGAGTCCACCGACCAGCGAGAATGGGACGGAAAGCATGACAATCAAGGTCTCGGTCACACGCCCGAAGTTGAGGTAGAGAAGGAGGAAGATCACGGCCAGCGTGACGGGGACAATGATCTGCAAGCGGCTCTGGGCGCGTTCGAGATACTCAAACTGTCCGCTCCACTGGATGTAAACACCAGGCGGAAACTTGACCTGCTGTGCGACGGCCTGCGCGGCGCGGTGCACATATCCGCCCAGGTCGCCCTCGCGCGTATCAACAAAGATGTACGCGGCCAATTGGGCATTCTCTGTGCGAATCGTGGGCGGACCTTGCTCAATCGACACGCGCCCTACCTCGCCTAACGGAACCACGCCACCGCCTGGCAACGGTATGCGGACTTCGGCGGCGATCGACTGGGGATCGCTGCGGAAGTCGCGCGGATAGCGGACATTGACCGTATAGCGTTCGCGCCCGCGCACGACGGTAGTCACGGGCTCACCCCCGACGGCCGTCGCGACAACATCCTGCATGTCTTTCACGCGCAGGCCATGGCGCGCCAAGGCGCCGCGGTCCGGATCAATCATCAGGTAGTAGCCGCCGGTCGTGCGTTCCGCAAAAGCACTTGCCGTCCCAGAGACCGATTTCAGGACGCGCTCGACCTCCGCGGCAGCACTTTGGATATCGGCAAGGGTCGGCCCGTAGACCTTGACACCGACCGGCGTACGGATGCCGGTCGAAAGCATATCGATACGCGCCTTGATGGGTTGCGTCCAGGCATTGGTCACACCGGGAAATTGGAGCGATTGATCCATTTCCGCGATCAACTTGTCGATGGTCATGCCGGCCCTCCATTGATCGCGCGGCTTCAGGTTGATGACAGTTTCCGTCATCTCCGTGGGTGCCGGATCAGTCGCTGTCATTGCGCGCCCCGCCTTGCCGAAGACAGATTCGACTTCTGGAAAGGATTTGATGATGCGATCCTGAGTCTGCAGGAGTTCCGTCGCCTTGGTCACCGAGAGGCCGGGCAGACTGACTGGCATGTAGAACAGCGTACCTTCATTGAGCGTCGGCATGAATTCCGTGCCGATCTTAGCCGCCGGATAGGCCGTGAGCGCGAGGATGGCCACGGCCCCACCAACCACGAGCCATTTGGCCTTGAGCGCCCAGGCAATCACCGGGCGATAGATGGCGATCAAAAAGCGGTTGATGGGATTCTCCGCCTCAGCGCGAATTTTCCCGCGAATGAACAGCACCATGAGGGCAGGTACGATGGTGACTGAGAGGATGGCGCCCGCCGCCATCGCGAAAGTCTTCGTATAGGCCAGTGGCTTGAACAGCCGCCCTTCCTGATCCTCCAGCGTAAAGATCGGCAGGAAGGAAACGGTAATGATTAATAGGCTGAAGAACAGAGACGGGCCGACTTCGACCGCGGCGGCAATGATCGCTTCGCGGCGCGAAGCGCCTTCGTCACGCTCAAGATGCTTGTGGGCATTCTCGATCATGACAATGGCAGCATCCACCATCGCCCCAATGGCGATGGCGATTCCCCCGAGACTCATGATGTTGGAGCTGATGCCCAGAACCTCCATCGGAATGAACGCCATGAGCACGCCGATCGGGAGCATGATGATGGCGGCAAGGGCGCTGCGCAGATGAAACAGAAATAAGAGACTGACGAGCGCGACGATCACGCTTTCCTCGATCAGGACTCGCTTTAGGGTATCGATGGCACGGCCGATAAGCTCGGAGCGGTCGTAGACCGGAACGATCTGTACGCCCTTGGGTAGGCTGGGCACCAATTCCGCAATACGCGCTTTGACGTTGGCGATCACATCGAGGGCATCGGCGCCGTAGCGTTGCATGGCGATGCCGCTGACCGCCTCGCCTTCCCCGTTCATTTCGGTAATGCCGCGACGCTCGTCGGGTCCCAAGACGATCTGCGCCACATCGCGCAGAAGAAGGGGTGTTCCGCCGCTGGCACGCACCACGATTTGTTCGAGATCAGCCAACGACGCGATATAACCGCGCCCTCTGATCATATATTCGGTGCTGGCCATTTCTATGACCCGTGCGCCGACCTCGCCGTTGCTGGCGCGGATCGCGTCTTGCACCTCCATCAGCGTGACGCCGTAGGTTTGCAGACGCCGCGGATCGACGATGACTTGGTACTGCTGAACAAAACCGCCAACGCTAGCGACCTCGGCGACACCCGGCGCCTTGGCAAGGGCGTAGCGCACATACCAATCCTGCAACGTGCGCAGTTCGGCGAGGGTCTGCCGCGCGCCGATGACCGCGTATTGATATACCCACCCCACGCCGCTGGCGTCAGGCCCAAGCGACGGGGCAATGCCGGCGGGGAGTCTTTGCGCCGCGGAATTCAAATACTCCAACGTGCGGCTGCGCGCCCAATAGATGTCAACGCCGTCCTCGAAAATCACATAGATAAACGACACGCCGAAGAAGGAGAGCCCGCGCACGGCTTTAGTACGCGGTACACTCAGCATCGCGGAGGTCAACGGATAGGTCACCTGATCCTCGATGACCTGCGGCGCCTGGCCGGGATATTCCGTGTAGATGATAACTTGCGTATCCGAGAGGTCTGGAATGGCATCGAGCGGGATGCGGATCACAGCGTAAGCGCCAGCCGCCGCCAACGCTGCGGCAAGCAATCCCACCATGATGAGATTGCGTGCGGACCACCGTATGATGGCGCCGATCATGGCTTGGCCTCCGCTGCCGGCGATGGGCTGAAAGCCTGCAACGCCGCCCTGAGATTGCTTTCGGCATCGATCAGGAATGTCGCCTCGACCACGATCTCTTCACCTTCCTTCAAGCCCTCCTTGATAGCCGTGTAGCCACCGCTGCGCCCGGCAAGGGTTACTGGCCGGGGCTCGAATCGACCTTCGCCTTTGGCAACGAGCACAACTTGGCGCGTACCGCTGTCGATGATGGCCGAGTTGGGGACCGAGACCATGGGCATGGCCTCGGACGCTGGGATGATGACGGCCGCGTACATGTCGGCCCGTAGCGCCCCGTCGGCATTGGCGACATTGACACGCACATCGGCGGTGCGTGTCTCTGGGTTGATCTGTGGCGCGACGAAGGAAATCTTCCCTTCATAGGGTTTGTTGGGCAGGGCGCTGACGGCGATGCGGACGCTCGCGCCCGTGCGCAAGGCCGGTAAGTCGTGCTCGAAGACCTTAGCAACGACCCATACGTTGCTGATGTCGGCAATCTCATAGAGCTGGTCGCCTGGCATGAACCGTTGCCCGAGCACGACATTCTTCTTCAGAACGATACCGGCGGTCGGTGCGGCGAGACTCAAGGTCCGATGATAGCGGCCGGCTCCAATATCGCGGATTTGCGCCGGTGAAATGCCAAGGTTCTGAAGGCGCTTTAAGGCGCTGTCCGCAAGGGTCGCGACAGATTCATTGCTTGCGGCACCGCCTTCGCGCGCGAGCCGATATTCCTCCTGAAGCTGGACGAGTTCAGGGCTGTACACCTCGATCAGTGGTTGGCCGGCCTTCACATCCAGACCAACGGCGCCGACGTAGACACGTTCGACCCAGCCTTCCATCCGCGGCGCGACAACGGCGGCGCGGGTTTGATCGAGGGCAACAATTCCCGCCGCCTGAATTTCATTTGCGATGTTGCGCACCTTGGCCGCCTCCATCCGCACACCGGCGCGCTGCAGCTTCGCTGTATCGACCTGAACCGTGCCGGGCGTCGAAACATCGTTCTCATAGACAGGGATATAATCCATGCCCATGGAATCTTTCTTCGGCGCCGACGAAGTATCCGCAAGCCCCATGGGATTGCGGTAATAAAGAATGCGACCGCGTCCGCTCGTCTGCTGTTTCTGTGCTTCGGGCTTTTGGGCCTCGTCTGCATAGACGGGAAGGTAATCCATGCCCATGGAGTCTTTCTTGGGCACGGGCGAAATGTCAGGACCCCCCATGGGGTCCTTGTAATGAAGGACGCGGCGTTCTTTGGATTTCTGCGCCTCGTCGGCATAGACCGGGAGATAATCCATCCCCATGGAATCCTTCTTTGGCGCCGGCGACGTATCCGGTCCACCCATGGGATCGCGGTAGTAGAGCACTTTGCGTTCTGCCGGCGGGGAATGATCGCCGCCACGAAATCCGAACCAGTAGATACCCGTGGCAATGAGCCCGATAACGGTAAGGGCGACGAGATTGCGGATCATAGAGTGCCTCCCACGAGCTTTTCCATGTCGGCAAGCGCGCGCTGCTGATTGACGAGATACATCAGGTGTTCGAGCCGGTTCTGAAACGCCCGGCGTTGCGCTTCGAGGAGCGTCAACAAATCGATACGGTTTTGCTGATAACCGGCAACGGCCGATTTGAGGGCAAGTTCCGTCTGTGGGATATGCGTTTGATGCAAGACGTTTCCGATCCGCTGCGCCTCATCGAAATTCCAGTAGGCGGTTTCGAGCTGTTCGCGCGTGCGCGCTTTGAGTGCTTCACGCTGGTTGCGCGCGGCGCCGAGTTCGAATGTGGCTGCGCTAATCTCGGCCCGCCGCAAGGTGCCGTTCAGCGGGATCTTGACGGACAGCATCGCCTCGTAACCCTGCCAGCGGCGGTTCTGATCGACCACGGATAAGCCGACCGTCACGTCCGGGTACCAGCTCTTCTTCGCGAGAGACTGACTGCCGGAGGCGGCGGCAATCGCCGCATCCTGGGCTTTCAACATTGGATTCGCGTCATCGAGCCGCAGGACCAGGGCTGAGAGGTTTATCGCTTCGACCGCGGGCAAAGGCGGCAGAGCCGTTGGCAGCGCCAAGGGGGCATTAATAGGACGATTGAGGAGCGCATTCAGGCGCGCCGCCGCGCGCTGCCTGTCCGCCGCGCGGCGCAGGATTTCCGTTTGTAGGTGCGCAGATTCGACACTGGCGAGAATTGCCTCCTGCTGTGTTCCGGTGCCTTGCTCATACCGGCGTTGCGCGACCCGCGCCATGAGATCGACGGTCTGTTTGATGTCGGCGGTGATCAGCTCGGCCTCATGCGCGCCGTAGTAATCGCCAAACGCTCCCTTCACTGCGGCGATCAGGTCCAGCGCGGCCTGGTCCCGGCCCGCCACGGACTGGGCGGCGTTGGCAGAAGCGATATCTCGCGCAAGGCCGCGCTTTCCCCACAAGGGGAATTCCTGCTCGACGGTGTAGTCGATACGATTGAGACGGTCCGGCAGCACGCCCCCGCGCTCCCGGTCGATGTCCTTCAATTGGACGCGGAAGGTCGGATCGGGCAGCGTTCCCGCTCCTTGTGCGCGCGCAAGGGCGGCCTCGGCGCTCAACGCGCTCGCCGCGAGGTCCGGACTCATGGCGCGGGCTTCCGCGATAAGTCCGTCCATATTGGAACCGAGGTCGGCCGGCTCGGCGGCCCGACCGATGGCCGGTACTAGAACGAACACGAGGGCATACGCAACGATGCGAAACGACATGAAAGCCTCCAGGCGAGACGGCGGCGGACGAGTGCCCGCCGCCGAAGGACAAACAGGTGCTATTTCGGGACCGCGACGACAACGGATCCGCGCACAGGTTCGGCCTCGCCCTTAACCTTGGCGGCCAAGGTCAGGCCCCAATTGCCGGCCATGGAAGGCTGAGTTTCGATCATGTAGGTGCCGGGGTCCTTTGCCGACATCATCGGTTTCGCGGGGGCGCTCATGCCCGCCATACCTGCCGGACCCATATCAAATTTGACCTCGGTGATTTCCGCGTCCGACACGGGCTTTCCGTCCGGAATGTGAACCAGCCGAACGGTCACGTGAGTGGATTTGCCCGCCATCATCGGCTGGCCGACAAGCTCAAACCGATAATCTTTGGGAGCGGCGAAAACATTTGTGGTCACAAGGCCAAAGCTGGCGGTGAGCACGGCGGCGAAGAGGTGACGTAAAGTACGCATGATCCAAAATCCCATACCCTGGCAGCGATCTGCTGCCGGTTTTCCTAAGGTGCCAGCGGTCTACAGGCCACCCGCAGTCAAAACTGCTGTAGCCGGCAAGAACGCAAGCGGCGATCAGAAGTGCCTTAGGCGACGAATTTGGGGGGTCCGAGATCGGGGGCGATTGACCGCCCCTGCATGACGATAGCCAACCGGCCCTCATAGGGACTCGTGGTCCATTCTTGCGTCAGAGGGCCGGAAAGCGCGGGCGCTAGGAAGCTGATCATCGGAATGCAGACGGCGCCGAGGCAACCCGCATTCGGATCCTTACATGGGACTGGCATCTTCATGTTCGCGCAGTCCGACATGTTCATGGTGGCCATACCGGCCCCGCTACCTGTCAGTTCGCGCGGCATAGCTACCGCTTCCGCCATGGACAACGCGAGGAACGCGCCCATGGTGATAAGAACGAGGTAGTTGCGAAGCTGACGCCAGATCATGGCCCCTTATACTACTTACGCTGGCGACCTTCAATCGGGACCGGATGACAAAGCCGCGAGAATCGAGCACCCTGTTGGCTAAGGCGGCCTGGAATCCGTCGCTGACGCATATCTGGCTCAATGCAAGGAGATGGTACGCATGAACACGGTTAGTCGGCGCTCGATCCTACGTTTGCTCGGGTCCGCTTCTGTGCTGGCCGCCGCTGGGGCTTGCTCGGAAGAGTCCGGCCCGATGATCACGGTCTACAAGGACCCAAACTGTGGCTGCTGCAATGGGTGGGTCAAGCATCTCGCGCAGGCTGGATTCAAAACGGCCGTACGAACGGGCGCAAACCTCGCAGCGGTTCGAAAGCGCCTTGGCGTTCCTGACGAGGTTGCCTCCTGTCATACTGGCGAAATCGCGGGATACGTGATTGAAGGTCATGTTCCCGCCATAGCGATACAGCGCCTCTTAACGGAAAAGCCCACAGCCCGCGGCCTAGCTGTCGCAGGCATGCCCACCGGCTCTCCCGGCATGGAAGGCCCGGACCCGGTTACCTATGACGTGATGTTGTTCGGGGACTTCGGGGTGCGACCTTACATGCGGTTTCTCGAAAGCAATCCGATCAGCTAGTCAGCCGCGGCACAGAGATTCCTTTGCTCTCAGTGTTGAAGTTCTAAGCTTCGGAGACGCAGCGCGGGTCGATTACGCTCACTGGAGATGGAGCCATTGCTGCCGGCGCCATGACATCTGCACTGAATAGAGCCCAAGAATCAAAAGCAGCGTAAATCGGTAAAGCTGTGGCGGTCTCCGCTTAGACCTTGTCTCAGGGCCAACTGACTCGCCGACGCGAGGTCAGTCGCAGCGGCTGCGGATCTTCGTTGAGTGCCTTCTAATTGCCGTATACTCGTCATGGCCGCCGCATACCCCGATGAGTGGGCAAACTCTCCAGCGTCGGAGAGCGGCTTTGCACGCTTATTCCCGGATCGCCTAGGTTACTCAACAAGGCCTTTGCCATGTCGTTGCCCATAGCTCACCTCCTGATCCGACGATTTTACATATCGCAGGCGTGCAAGAAACTCGCGTGACGCGGCCGGCGAGTGCAGAGATCGACAATGGAATAGCGGCCTTGTCCACTGTCCCATCGCCTCCATGACGGTCGGTTATGTATCGCCCAATGGGGTATGCGTCGCAACTTCTCTCTTAGAAATGATACGCGACTCAAAGGAAACCAGTGACTCAGGAGGAGCGGTTGGATCTTTGCGTCGCGCGAAGAGTACTTGCTTTACCAGCAGCTAGAAGCGAGCGGTTAGAGCCGCCTTGAAAGCGGTCGGAGAACCCGGCGTGATGTTATTGTTGCTGTTCGCATAAACAAAATACTTCTTGTCGAACAGATTTTCCACATTCACCTGCGCTGTTATATTTTCCGTGACGTTATAGAATACGGCGGCGTCGAAGCGGGCGAAGCCCCGCATGACCTGGAGATTATCCTGGGCGGCATACCGTTTGCTCTGATAGTTCATCCCGAGACCGATACCAAGGTCCGACGTGACGTCGTAGCGCGACCACACCGAAATTGAGTGCTTGGGCAGGTTTGCGAGAGTCGCGCCTTCCCGCACTGAGGCGGAAATGGCCTTCGTGAATTTGCCGTCCTGATAGGCGTAGGACGCAATCACGCTCCATTGATCGGTGATATTCCCGGTCGCGCTCATCTCAATGCCCTTCGTCCGCTGGCCGCCGCCGAGTTCGGTCCCAAGTGCGGGGTTGTTGGGATCGATCAGAACGATGACATTGTCACGGTCGAGCTGATAGAGGGCCGCAGCGACATTGAAATCGAGCAAAACATCCCACTTCGCGCCAATCTCATAGTTGGTGAATTCTTCCGGTGCGAGACTGGCGGTGGTGGCGCTGAGCGACGCCAGCTGCTCGCCGGCGCGCGGCTGGAAGGTGCGCGAGAACGCCGCATAGACGGAGACGTTTTCGGCGGGCTTATAGATCAAGCCTGCCCGGGGAGACCACACTTTGTCGGTCACGTCGAGCCGCGCGGCCGTGCGGTTGTTGAGAAAGTCGACATTGAAACTGTCGTATCGCAGGCCGGCGATGATCTGGACCTGTGGAATGATTGTGATTTGGTCTTGAATGTATCCGGCCGCAACCGTGGCGACGCCGTGGTTGCTTGCGTCGGTCGCATTGGGTGCCCATGTCGGCGACGTGCGGATATTGCTGGCGCTAATCGGAACGGTCAAGGTCGTTGGCGCGCTTGTGTTCGGCCCGAAGTATGCCGTTGTGCGCACGTTGTCGGTCTTTTGCCGGCCGAGCTCCATGCCGGCGAGCACCGTGTGTTTTATGCTGCCTGTGTTGAAAGTGGCATTAAAGTCCGTTTGATTGATCAGATTCTTACGCTTCTGACCATTGTTGTAGCCCGAGATACTCACCGTCGCTTCAGCAGCGTTTACAGCGCCCGGAAAGATGTTCTGGTAAAACTTGTCATAATCTGCGTACCGAGTCCGGTTCCGCAGCGTCATCGTGTCGCTGAACCGGTGCTCGATCGCAATGTTAACGGCATCGCTATTGGTCCAGGTCGGGCTGTTTTTTGGGTCGCCGAAGAATTGTCCGCGGGGCGTATCCAATGCTTCAACCGGACCGGTGGCAGTGGAGGGACGAAAATGGCCCGGCACACCTCGATCTGCGACACGGCGGTCATAGAAGTGCTCGTAGCCAACCTGCACCAAAGTGTCGTCACCAAGCCTGAACGATGCAGTCGGATTGACACCCCAGCGCCGGAAGAACACGTCGTCGCGATAACTCTCGCTGTACTGATAGACGCCCGTGAGGCGTAAAGCGACAGCGTCGTTGACAGCCTGACCGACATCAAATTGACCGCGGGCATGATTATAGCTACCGCCTTCAAGGCGTAATTCGCGGACGTTCGCCCAATCTGCCTGCTTGGTGACACGGTTAATCACGCCGCCGATACCACCACGACCAAAGATCATGGCGTTGGGCCCTTTGAAGACTTCGAGCTGCTGAATGTTGTAAAGGTCGCGATAGGTCTGGACGTCGTCACGAATGCCGTCGACAAAGAAGTCGCCGGTCGTTGTGTTGCCGCGAAGAACCAGCGTCTCCCGGTTACCTTCACCCTGTGCGGACGTAACGCCCGGAACATAGCGGATAGCATCACCGACGCTGTTGGCGGCCTGGTCGACGATCTGCTTTTCGGTAACAACGGTGACGGCCTGTGGCACGTCGATCAGCGGCGTGTCGGTCTTGGTTGCACTCAAACTGCGGGTCGCCTTGTAGCCCTTGTCCGTGGGTTTCGTGAGCGAGAAACCCAACGCCGTATCTTCAACTGTGACCGGTGGGAGCTGTAGGATCTTTTGATCTGCAGATTGTGCAAAAGCTGTTGCTGAGACCGACACGCAAATGGCTGTCGAAAGTGAGAGAGCTAATTTTAAGCGCCGCCCATTCATAATGATTGTCCCCATAGCAGATAATAAGAGTGATTCGCATTAACGAGAGGAACGTACAGACGTTGCGAATGACTTTCAATAGCAGAGTGGAAACCTAGTTCGGGAAAGCGGGCATGTTGATTAAGCTATTGTATTCTGGCCTCAATCTTGAAGTGGGTGGGCATTCAATTGGCTTCCACTAATCATGACTTCGTATTCGGGAGGAAGCCCGATTTGTTATCGCCTCACGATAAATCGGGCTATGTATCCTTGCGATTTGCGGCAACCATCGGCGACGTCCGGTCTGCCTATCGCGACGGCTACTGGGACCAGAACCATCCGTTGGCATCGGCTGGCCAATCCCTTCTTTTACTACGCGTTCGACATGTGAATGCAGCGGAACCACTCCGGCATCCATTCGGGCCTACACCGATGATGCAATCTGCCATCGGCGAAGCGAGGAGCAAGCCGCGGTGTACGGAATGCTCTTGAGAAGCGGTTCGCGGACTACGTGCTGACGCTCATCCGGAGAAGACATCCCGGCCGCACGCATTCTCGCCAGTAGCGGCGCTCATCCGTGCGGCGCGCTCGCCTTGATCGAACGCGACTTCCCAAGTCACGGCAAGTAGCCTCATCGGCCATGTGGCCCTGACACCGCTTTGCTGGGCATCCAGCCGCCGCCGGCCCCAAACGATAACACCGTCGCTCATGGCCGCAGCCTGATAATTGCCAACGACCCGAGCCGATATATTCTCACTTATCTTGCGTTATTGCGCTGGCATCACTCGATGCGTTCCGCGACTTCAATTGTATCGTTTTGGTAAAAAACAACGCGCTTTGGACGTTCTTGTTTCTCGCTTTCAAAGTCGAAAGTGAATTGGAGCGACTGAGCAGGCGTGGAAAAGGCGCGATCACCGACAGGCAATGCCGGCGCGGGACCGAAGGGATCCAAATTCAAGGTCAGGTGATCATTCTCACGAACGATAGTCACGATCTGTCCGTCGAGAAGCTTGTAACGTCCGGCAAAAGAATCGAGACGGTCACCGGGAACCGATATATGCGGGTGACTCTGTCGGAGGAATTCGGGTAGATCAAAGAGCTGAAATCCGAGATAACGAGCGAGATCACCTTCGGTGTTTGCAAGTACAACCGCCGCCCTTTTGGAAGCCGCATCAAACCCTATCCATGTACTAAATCCTCCTTGATCCCCGCCGCGCCACACAAGCTCGCGACCGTCACGCTGCTGGATAATCCATCCCATCGCAGCGAGCGTATCAGCATTCCTCGTTGCCCGACGGACGCTCAGCGACTCACGAACAGAAAAAGCGAAACGCGTGAACTTCTGCTCGAGCACCGCAGCAAGAAACTTGAGCAAATCATTGGCGCTCGACTTCAGCCCTTCTGAACCCACGAACACGTTGAGTTGGGTACTGGCAAGTACGGGATGCATAGTCGCGTCGTGACCTTGCGCCAGGCGCCCGGCTACTACTGTCGAGCGATGACCCACACCGGTATCGTCAAGAGCAAGGGGTCGCAATATGACAGTGCCCAAGAGCTGCTGAAAATTGGATTTCTTTCGCTTGGATAGCGCATAAGCAAGAATTCCAAAGCCAACGTCGGCAACTTGATGATTGGCATAAGCAGCGAGAGATGGCTCGCCGAAAGCATCAGGGCCGAGTCGGCTGGAGTCCTTTCCGGCAGGTGGCAACGTTACGTGAGGTGTAGACAATTCAGGAAGGTTCCAAGTCGCGCCGGAGCTCGAGGTCGCCAAATCGACGAGGGGGATGGGATGCCCGCTTTGACCAGGAAAGATTTCGCCCTTCGGAACGTACTTAGAAACAGGATCGTCCAACTTTACCTCGCCCCGTTTAACCATGTCGGCAAGCAGGAGCGCTGTGAACACTTTCGTCACTGATCCCAATTCAAAAATGGTACCGCCGTCAATCGCGTGCATCTTTTCGTTATCGGCATATCCGTGGGCGATAACGCGCTGGCCGTGCGGCTCGATGAGACCCACGACTAGTCCGACATCGGAGTCAGAGCCAATTTTCTCGTCGATTAATGTTCTGATCTCGTTATCAGATGGAAACCCAACCATCCCGGGCCCCTCAGCGGCTTGCAACAGTCTGCTGCTGGCCACACAACAGAAAAAAAGGATAATGATAGCGAATCCCCGGACGAGCTCCGCCGCACGAGAGCACCGATTTATTGCCGCCCACGACAAACGCAATTGCTCCCCGCCTGTCCATGCGGTAACCACATTAAGGTTTTAGCCTCGATTCCGGCCCCTCATATCCGCCGCTACAGTCTCGGATGACGTAGCCGGTTCGCGCTGATTCAGCTCATTGAAGTCCGCCTGCCTTATCAGCCTGACTCCTATACGCAGAAGGCCCGACTTCCCCTCTCCTGAGAGGGATTTGAAGGTCATCCGCGTACTTATTGTAGTAGCAGCCGACTACACCGTTTTGTTCGGCTTCATCGTGTCATTGCAGGCTTGGGAGGTCGTCATGACACTAAGAACAGTCCTATTTTCTGAGAAGCGCCGTCAGAATCTGTACGGATTGGCTGGCGCAATTGCCGTGCTTGTGCTCGCAATACTACCGGTGACCGCCTCAGCTCAGTCTCACGGCGGCGGTCACGGCGGACGGGGAGGTCACGGCGGAGGCTATTCCGGTGGCTCCTTCTCAGGGCGCGGTATGGATAGCTCTTATGGCCATAGCTCGGCGCAAGCACATGGCGCCGTCGGCGCTTATGGCCATACCTCCTCAGCGGGACACGGCCTCGCCGGTTCTTACCGCCATGGTTTTATTGGGTCATACGGTTTCAGACCTTATGCCCCGGTTTTCGCCGGTTATGGGTTTTATTATGATTATGCGGCCGCATGGCCCTTTCTAGGATTGGCTGCCTGGGAATTAGCCAATTATGCTTACCTCACCGAAGCACAGGTGCGTGCTCAAGAAAATGCCATCGCGAATGCCACCTCCGGTATCATCAATCAGCCGATTATATGGAATGATGGCACGACGACCGGCAGCGTGACGCCAATCCGGGAAGGACAAACGCCGGACGGTCGGCTCTGTCGTGAGTTTGAGCAGAAAGTAACCATTGACGGCCGCACCCAAGAGGCGCGCGGAACTGCCTGCCAACGGGCGGACAAATCTTGGCAAATCGTAAACTGACCGTCCTAATCCTTCCCGTGGACGCCAAGGTCAGCCCGGAAGGGATCGTAGCTTTTAAGGCCGTCTTCGCGGTCTCGATAGAGGGGTGGAAGATGCACGTGCGTATATCATGTGGAAGAAGAAGGTCTATAGGAGTTGCATGGAAGAGGGAAACAAGGAACATGCGAGCAATCGCCTACATGACGTCAACGACCTCAGGGATATGTTGGACGGTTTGCGGATTCTGCTGCCCAGCGCACAGTTGCTGACCGCGTTTTTGATTATCCTCCCTTTTAACTCTGGCTTTGCGAATACGATGAGGTCCCAAGAGTGGGCTTACTTGGCGACCTTTCTCTCGTCGCTTGTGAGCTTAGTGCTTTTTAGCGCCCCGGCGGTACAGCACCGTCTCATGCGACCACTGGACGACCGCGTCAAATTTAAGGAATTCGCGAGCAAAGAAATTCTCTCTGGTGCGGCCTGTCTGTCCCTGGCCTTAATTCTCGCTACGCATTTAGTGACGGCCCAGGTTTTCGGTGATCCGATTGATCTATTACCGACTGCCTTTGTGGCCGTGCTAATCAGCATGTTGTGGTGGCTGATTCCCCGGATGCTGAAGTCGCGAGTAAGAAAGCAGGCGAAGTTTCGCCAGCTTGACCTCACTTAGTAAATTATTGCCTTAACATTAGCATTCGGATCCGATGCAATGTGCCGCCTCCTCGCTTATCGTGGTGAGCGATCCGGGCTTGAGACCTTCATCATGTCTCCTCACTCGCTGGCGCATCAATCGTTGCATGTCGTTGAGGCTAATAGCCGAACGGCGATAGCTTGGGAAAAGGCTCGCATGAGAGCGGGCTGAGGCACGCCTTTACCGGGATGTGCAGACAGCTTGTTCAAGCCCGAATTTCCATTCCCTGTGCGAGCGGGTTCGCTCACACCTATCCTTCACCCACATCGTGCAACGACGGGCAACAACATGACTACCCGCACTCCATAACGCCGGTGCGAACGGGCTTGTTGGCGATTTGTGTGACCGCCCATACGGGATCATCGCGGCCGACGCGCATCATGTTTTTGAAGCCGAGCGCAAGATCGGCGAACAACGCTTCGTCGTGTCAGGGTCATGGCCTGCTCTGTGTGACGCTGAGATTGCCAAAACTTCTGACTCGGTTGAGAGAGGGTTAGAAACCTGGGCCGCGTATAAAAGGAAAGGACATTCAAGATATGGATGGCTTGCTCGAAGGCTAAGCACGGCTTGCCGGCCCCCCCGGTCCCCTTACGGCAAGTACGGCTACTGGCCACCTGCTCCCAGCAGGTGGCCAGGCTTTTACCGAGGATTCTGCTGAAAAAGGCAGAAATCCTCTTTTGCGGTTTCGAACCTGAATTACAATCGAGCGGCCACTCAGACTTACGGCCCATACAGTCACATGGCCCGCGAGGCTGTCCGACACTTACAAACGAAGTGGACGGTCCAATCAGCGGGCCGTTTTATGTATCGCTAGCAATACGATTACAGGTCTTTTCCACAATAGACCGGAACATACCGCGCGACGCGAGTGATCTGCTTCAATAACTGTTTAACTATTGCGATTACCATGCGGATATCAACTCTATAAGAATCCGACACCTCCCATTGTATGCCGCGTCCTCAATGCCTTCTTCGCCGTTCCGCTCAGCTGTTACTCGCCGGGATAAATTTTCCATTGCTCGCGTTTGTCCTGGCGTCACCTGCTGCGCAAGCGGAGTCACGAATTAAAGACGTAGCGGGTTTTGAAGGTGTTCGCGAAAACATACTGGTCGGCTATGGTCTTGTTTCCGGTCTCAAAGGCACCGGCGATGATTTAAAGAAGATTGGCGCGACAAAGCAGAGCTTGCTGGGGATGCTAGAGCGCCTTGGGATCAATAGTCGCGATAACCGCTTGGAAACAGCCAACGTCGCAGCCGTTGTAGTAACAGCGACGCTCCCTGCCTTCTCACGTCAGGGTTCCAGGATCG
>JAIEMI010000067.1 GCA_019752235.1 Rhodospirillaceae bacterium | reverse complement strand
CCATTTCCGCCTTGGGGAGCGGCTGCGGATTATTCTGCATAACGACTCGATGATGACCCATCCCATGCACCTGCACGGCATGTGGAGCGAGCTGGAAGATGCAGGTGGCGGTTTTCAAGTGCGGAAGCACACAGTTGTCGTGCAGCCAGCGCAGCGCGTGAGTTTTGCGGTCACGGCGGATGCACCAGGACGCTGGGCATTCCACTGCCATCTCCTCTACCACATGGCTGCAGGTATGTTCCGCGAGGTGGTGGTCGCATGAGCACTTACAGCGCCAGATCAGCCTCAGCGGCAGCCATAGTGCTGTACGGGTTATCGACTTTGGCTGTGCCTGCTTTGGCGCAAGAGGCAGGAAACACCGTGCCAGAGCATCAGCATCAAGGGCCGGCGGCCTCCCCAGCTCCGTCGCCTCCAGGCGACATGAGCTCGATGGATATGAGCGGAAAACCTACCGACGCCCAGCCTGTTTCCGCCAAGAGATCAGGATCAATGGATATGGGTTCGATGCAAGGCGGACGCGCCCCGGCGAATGCCCGTGATCCAAATGCCTATGCTGACGGGTACGACTACGGCGCCATGCCCGGCATGGAGCAGGCGGACCGTATCATGGTCACCAAACTACTCATCGACCAGTTGGAATTCGTCGATGGCAATGACGGCAATGGCATTGCATGGGACATCTGGGACTCATATGGCGGGGATTTCCACAAGCTTCTGGTGCGCTCGGAAGGATCCGTCATCGCGGGTTCAACCGATTCTAAGACGGGCGTTGAAGCGTTGTGGTGGCGTGCTTCAGCGCCGTTTTGGGGAACGGTTTTGGGGCTGCGACAGGAGTTTGGACCGGGCGCCCACACCCAGCTTGCTTTCGGTATCGAAGGGCTTGCGCCGTACTGGTTCGATCTCGAAGCAACAGGCTATGTCGCCGAAGATGGCCGGCTGTCCGCCCGCTTGAAGGGCAAGTATGAACTGCTGATAACCAATCGGGTGATACTGACACCAGAGGCAGAGACAAATCTGTACAGCAAGGCCGATCGTCGCCGCGATGTCGGCGCAGGTCTGGCCAACATCGAGTTAAGCGTTCGATTGCGCTATGAGTTCAGTCGCAAATTTGCACCCTATGTCGGATTTGTTTGGGATCACGCATTGGGTGGGACTGCAGATCGCCGGAAAGCGAACGGTGAATCAGTGAGTGACCGCCAAATCGTGGTGGGCGTGCGCATTTTGTGGTGAATCTGTGCGAACCCACATGGACACTATGTGCAAGCGTATTCCAACTCACCGGGCTTGCCCCCACCAAAGAGCCGGCAGTCAGAGGCGTAGGTGATGTCGCTCGACACGCGCGTGACTGTCGCATAGCGACTGGATCACAGCCACCATCTGTTCGCCCCGCGTTGCCAGCCGCTTGGGGGTGTTTCCCGGGGGAGGGAAACTGGGGACGCGGATTGGCGACACGGGGTGAACGGTTGAATTCTACGATGTATCGCCAGAGAATCGATCTCTGATGCATACTGCTGCGCATTGAAGACTCTACCGCCCACAGATTTCTCTCCGTTTAATTCCTGTCAAGGCAGCGAATGGCTGAAATAGATCTGCCGATCCGCTTTCTCGCACTTGCCCATGGCCTCGCGGCCACGGGCATAACCATTCACGTCCTCCTCAATAAGCGGAATGTTCGCGCCGCGATCGGTTGGATCGGGCTAGCTTGGTTGTCGCCATTCCTCGGCTGCATTCTTTACTGGCTTTTCGGCATCAACCGTGTCGCTCGGCGGGCCCTGCGGCTAAACCGAAACGTGGCCTGGCGTGAAACCAGTGGAAAGATTGACGGCACGGTCGGCGGCGTTCCCGGGGCGCCAGAACAGATCGCCGTCATTGCAGCCGTGGGTCAACAGGTGACCAGGAGCCCGGCGATGGGCGGCAATGCAGTTTCCTTGCTGCGGTGCGGTGATGAAGCGTATCCCTCTATGCTCGCGGCCATTCGAAACGCTCGCAAAACCATTGCACTCGCATCGTACGTCTTCCGGTATGATTCGGTTGGCCGCTCGTTCATTGAAGCCCTGGCGGGCGCGCGATCGAGAGGTGTTGAAGTTCGCGTACTACTTGATGGCATCGGAGGCGGATATGTTTCTTCGAGTGCTGCTGAAAATCTCCAGATCAATGCCGTTCCCGTCGGCCGTTTTCTGCATGATCGCCTCCCTTGGCGGATGCCGTTGCTCAACATGAGGAACCACAAGAAGCTCCTGATCGTCGATGGCTCAATCGGCTTCACGGGAGGACTGAATATCGGTGCCGAGAACGTCGTAGGGCTGCGTCCCGCTGCTGCGGTATACGATGTCCATTTCGGTATTGAAGGACCTGTCGTCGAACAGATGCTGAGGGCCTTCTGCCTGGACTGGCAGTTCGCGACCGGGGAGACATTGACGGGCGATATTTGGTATCCCGTCATTCCGCCGGCGGGAGCCACTTTCGCACGAGGGATCAGCGAGGGACCGGACGAGGATATCGACAAGCTTGAGATGGTCCTCCTGGCTGCTCTTGGTGAAGCGCGCACAAGGATCCGTATTGTCACGCCGTACTTTCTCCCGGATGAGCGCCTGGTCTCAGCGCTCGCTCTGGCGGCGCTGCGGGGTGTCGAAGTCGAGATCATTCTGCCGGAACACTCGAACAAGCCTATTGTCGATTGGGCCGTGCATGCACATTTGAGCGATCTCATACAACCGGGCTGTAGGCTCTTTGTTGGAGCCGGACCGTTCGACCACACCAAGCTCATGACGGTGGACGGGCTGTGGTGCCTTGTCGGCAGCGCCAATTGGGATGAACGAAGCCTGCGGCTGAATTTCGAGTTCAACCTTGAGATCTACGATGCCGCGCTCACGGGCAATATCGACCGGCTGATCGATGAGAAGCTGGCGCGAGCCCGACGACTGGTCTCGGAAGAGCTCGATGCACGCGCCTTTTGGGTCAAGCTTCGTGATGCCGCGGCCCGCCTGTTTCTGCCGTATCTTTAGCCGCCATGGCATATCTCCGCATCGTCCGCTTGGTCACTTCGACCAGACCCAAGTAGGCCGCCGTCGCAGCAGCCAGATAAACAAAGAAAAGCCCCGGAGGTGTGACAAAGCCGAGCCAGCGACCAATCGGCGTAAAGGGCAGCGCAATGCCGAGTATGACGATGCCGACGGCAAGGCTGCCGAGGAATAATTGGGGACGGCTACTGAAAAGTGGTCGGCGCGTACGGATTGCGAAGACGACGAGCACTTGCATAGCGAGAGATTCAATGAACCAGCCCGCGCGAAACAGCGTCTCGCCAGCGTTAAACAGGCGAATCACCGGAGCCTGTCGATGTATTAAAGGACCGGCATCGACAGTCAGCAACCATGGCTTCCTCCGCCGCACGCGATCTGGTCACGTAACCGAAATAACCGTCAACTCAGCCAAGTGGCTTACCTTCGTCGAGACGCTGCCCGACAACATGCCTCGAAATGCGCCAAGGCCGCGGCGGCCCATAACGATCAAGTCGGCCTTCTCCTTGTTGGCAGTAGCGATAATCTTCTCGGCCGGATCGTCGTCTTCCATCACAAGGCTCACCGCGTTGACGCCCTGCGCCTTGACGGTGCCCTGTTCCACTTCAAGCACGCGCCAGCCCATTTTAATAAGTACCTCCGTCGGCACTATGGGGCTGATGGGGCCCGCTGCACCAAGCCCAGCATCGTAAACGATAGGCTCGCTAATGGCATTGAGGGTTTCCAACACGTCCGCTGGTCCCTTTTGCTTTTCTGCCAAGTCATAAATCTTCGCGAATGAGACGTGGCGAAGCATCACGTGGAGAAGGACGACCCGGGCACCAAATTTGGCGGCGATATTCGCGCCGATAAAGGCCGCTTTGTGGGCGTGCGCCGAACCATCGACAGGGATAAGAACTGTTTTGATGACGAGGTCTTTAGGCAGCAGCTGACTTTGAGTGGGGGATCCAGCAGCCGTGTCTTTTGGGTTGATTGCAGTCCCGTTACTCATAATTTCATTCCTTCTACTGAGCGGTCCGCAGGACCGCGCCAACGGCACCAGCGGTCAATCTGACAGCGTGGCCAAACACGGCATTGATCCTGGTCAAGGAATGGAACGTGTCTCAAAAGGGCGATTCCTCACATGCGCGAGCAAGTCGGCCACGCCTGGATAGGGCGTTTCCGTCAGTCGGGCGTCCTCGAGAGGCGTTCCTCGGCCGTATTGACCAGGATCAAGGCTGATAAGCGCGCAAGAGTCTAAGAAAAGTGGACGCTTGGCATCTGCCGTTAAACACTGAGCGTCACCTCAAATGTGCACAAGAGAGGACATTAAGATGCCATCACAGAACGGCGACGGTGACCGGGGCAGCCCCTGGGGTAGCGGGGCCAGGCCGGCTCCTCCCGATATTGAGGATCTGGTCCGGCAGGGGCAGAATCAGTTGAAGCAGCTCTTGTCGAGTGGGGGCCCGCGTCGGGTGATCGTCCTTGCCCTTCTCGCTCTGGTCGGCCTGGGCTTATGGACGGCCTACTACACTGTGCCGAGCGACTCTGTCGCTGTCGTGCAACGTTTTGGCAAGTATCTCAAAGACGTTTCGCCGGGACTGCATTTCAAGCTGCCGCTGGGCATTGACGTCGCGACAATCCTTCCTGTCAAACGGCAGTTGAAGCAAGAATTTGGGTTCGCGACCCCGGGCGCCACCGACCCGTATCAAACTTCCCGCGACGGAAAGCTCGAAACGCAGATGGTAACGGGTGGCTTGAATGCCGCATTGGTCGAATGGGTGGTCCAGTATCGGATCTCGGATCCCGCCAAATTCCTTTTTGACGTTCGGGAGCCGAGAGGAACCCTTCGCGATGTTTCCGAATCGGTAATGCGGGAGGTCGTCGGTGATCGCACCGTGGACGAGGTAATTACTATAGGCCGACAGGAGATCGAAACGGAAGCGCTGGCCAAGATGCAGGCGCTCGCAGCCAAATACGCGATGGGGATCAGCATCGATCAGGTGCAATTGAAGAACATCAATCCGCCGGAACCGGTGCAGGCGTCGTTCAACGAGGTCAACCAGGCTCAGCAGGATAAGGAGAAGCTGATCAACGAAGCCCGGCGCGATTACAACAAGGTGATTCCGCTGGCCGAGGGCGAGAAGGATCAGCGGATCCGCGAAGCCGACGGTTATCGGCTCAAACGGGTCAACGAAGCGGAAGGAGATGCCGCTCGGTTCAGTGCCTTATTGGCAGAGTACATCAAAGCCCCTGTGGTTACGCGTCGGCGGATCTATATCGAGACCATGCAGGACGTCATGCCGGGCATACGATCGAAGATCATTGTCGATGAGCGGACACGCAGCATCCTGCCATTGCTAAATCTCGACTCCCAGAAGGGAGATCAGCCATGAACAGAACCAATCTGGCCGCCATCATAGCGACGTTAGTCGTCGGGATGATTGTTGCGACGAGTTCAATCTATACGGTGAACGAGGTCGAGCAGGCGATTATCACCCAATTTGGAAAGCCTGTGGGTGCTTCCGTCACTACCGCCGGTCTCAAGATCAAGGTGCCATTCATCCAGGACGTCAACCTGATCGACAAGCGAGTTCTCGAGTGGGACGGAAATCCGTCCGATATGCCAACCAAGGACAAACTCTACGTTTCGGTCGATCTGTTCGCTCGTTGGCGGATTGTCGACCCTCTCCAGTACTTTCTGCGGCTGCGCGATGAACGCAGTGCTCAATCTCGCCTGGACGATGTCCTAGGCAGCGAGACCCGCAACGCGGTTGCCAAGCATGAGCTTATCGAGATCGTCCGCACCACAAAGGATCGCGTGCCACTACGCGACACCCTCCAGACCGACGCGGGACGGGAGCTGGATGTCGGATCGCTAGTACCAATTCAGATGGGACGCAAACTGGTCGAGCAGGAGATCTTTGCGGCGGCTGCCGATAAGGTTCGGGTGTTTGGCATCGAATTGCTCGATATCCGGTTCATGCGGATCAACTACAATGAAAGTGTCCGGCCGAAGATCTATGATCGAATGATCAGCGAACGGCGGCAGATCGCGGAACGCTTCCTCTCTGAAGGCAACGGGGAGGCCGCCAGAATCCGCGGCAATCGTGTGCGTGACCTGAACAAGATCCAGTCTGAGGCCTACCGGCAGGTCGAGGAAATCCGTGGCGTTGCGGACGCGAAAGCCACCGAAATTTATGCCAAGGCTTACAATCAGAGCGCGGAAGCTGTGGCGTTCTATGAATTCACGCGGACGATGCAGTCGTACAAATCACTCATCGCCGAAAATACGACCCTTGTCCTTTCCACCGACAGCGACCTCTTTAGATTTCTGAAGGGAATGGCGGCGGATGGCCGTAGCGGTCCTGCCCCACGTTCAGGCGACAACCGATGAGAATGCGCGCATGTAGTGGATGGATGACCTTCATACGGCCCTCCGTACTCAAGGAGCTGGAGAGAGTGCAGTGATTCCTCTGCGCTGTCCAACTGCGGAATAGCGTTTTGAGGAGTCATCCACCCGTGCAGCCTCTCGTGATATCGGCACTCAACATCGATGACATTGTTGATGTCGTCGAACGCAACGGTTTCGGCCATCCCGATACGATCTACGATGCGCTCGCGTAAACGCTCTCGCGCAATCTATGCTGCGAATATAGACGACGACACTTCGGCCGTATCTTTCACCATTAGATGGACAAAGCGCTGCTGAGCGGCGACCGCGCTGCTCGGCGGGTCACCAAGGCGCCGAAGCGTCCGGTCCGTACCCTGGATCAGCGATAGGCGGTGAGATCGCCGGCGTCGTTGATCAAATACATCGTAGCTTTGGCGAAGACCGGCGGCGAGGTGGCCGGTGCTGCTAAGGAGAGCTTGGAGAGCACATCGCCCGAGTACGGCGACACGGATATGGCCTCGCCGTTCGAGCCAACGGCAATCAGCGGTCGCTCACTAACGCCGTTGCCGGGGCGTGGTCCTGCACGCGGGTGAATCGCACCACCTGGGTTCGATCGACTTGCAGAAAGCTCCTTACGACGCGCTCATATATCCATATCGTTGGTAATTCTTCGCCATAACGGTGCGAGACTCTTTGATCTGGATCAAGGAAGAGTTCACTCTGTCCCCAATACCATTCTAATGAGTTGCGCGAGATAGCGCCGCTGGGGTGCAACCTCGCCCGGAGATCAGGAGATCGCGATGAAGGTCAGAGATGTGATGCACAAAGGTGCCGTGAGCGTTAAGGGCTCGGATTCCCTCAAGTCTGTGGCCAAGAAGATGCGCCGCAGGGACATTGGAGCGATTCCGGTAAAGAAGAAGGGCCGCTTAGTGGGAATGATCACCGATCGCGATTTGGTCTGTCGCGTCCTCGCGAAAGGGGGAAATACGAAAAAGCTGACGGCCGGTGATGTGATGACAGAAAAGGCCATATCATGCCGCGCCGACGACAACATCGAAGCAGCCGTTCGAACGATGGAGACCAAGAAGATCCGGCGGCTGCCAGTTCTCGATTCCAGCAGGAAATTGGTTGGAATGGTCAGCCTTGGCGATATCTCTCACCGAAATGGTGCAACGGCGACGACCGAATTATTGCGTGCCGTGACCAAACATCACGTCCGCTGAGCAAAGGAGCTATCATATGCCGAGGGCGGCATATCGCACCAAACTCGAGGCTGGCCGAGCGGCGCTCGAAGAAGCACGCTGCCACGGTGACGGAACCGCACGCAACCCGCCAATCTCCACGCCTAGTGGAGGGGGGCTTTGCGGCAGATTAATGCTGCGTCAAAATACCGGCTCGAAGGTTGGTTCTGGTCTTGAATTGATCGATATCCATGCCGCACGGCGTTTTTCTAGGAAAGAAACCATGGACAAAAGCTTGAATGCAACGGCGACAATATTGCCATATTTATTCGGGGCGTTCCCCGGCTAGTCGTCAAGAACCCCAAGAAAGAACGAAGCAGGAAAGAACAGAGCGTGTGTTGGTCCGAACCCGTGAGCTTTGTTGTTGGAGGAGCCCTTATTGTTGGTGGGGTGTTTGCCGGCTGGAAAGCATTCAGGATAAACAAAAGGTATTTTCCTGTTTCTCAAATGCCGACCCTAGCGGGGCTTCAACAAATATTTGAAGGGCATGTCTGGATGGGAATGAATAACACCGACCCATCCATGATCTGGTGGGCTGCCATGAGCTATATCTTTTTCTCGTGGTTGATGTGGCCGGTCTGGATTCCGTTCAGCATCTACTTTCTCGAACCTCCAGCCAGTCGGCGTAAATTGCCGTTGCTGGGCTTTGCCTTGGCGGGGCTTGCTTTCGGCCTGATCCTTTATGTTCCACATCTTTTTCATCCCGATTGGGTAGATGTCAGGGTCAACCGGCATTCACTGTCTTATGAAGATACCATGTTTCTCGATTATCTGATCCCGCGCTGGTTAACCTATCTGATCTACATTTTTCTGATCGTGACTCCGGCTATGATCTCGACCTATCTGCATATACGTCTCTTTGGATTGACGCTGATTGTCGTCCTAGCCGTGGTATATGCGTTTTTGACTTACGCTTATATTTCATTCTTCTGCCTGCTCGCCGGTTTAGCAACCATTCACCTGATTTACATCATCGTATGGAATAAATGTCACCACGAATGCCCGGAACTATTCCGATAGGCACAAACCAAATGGCTAAAGCTTTTTTGGTCATGCTGGTAGCGATCGTCTCATGCGCGATCCGATTTAGAAAGCTACGACCACACTATGCGTGACTTGGTCGTCCGGTCATTGCGTGGGCACTATCCGTGTTCCCAGCAGCGCCCTGACGATCGATCTCGAACGGCGCGAATCGACTGACTCCCGTTCCGTCGACGCCTGCGCTGAGGTTTCTGGGCCGAGTGCTACGCCTTGCCCATCACTTCAGCCATCTTGCGGTCGGTGTTGGAAAAGAGGTCATGCGTGCAACTCGCCAAGGAGGCGAAGCCCGCTCCGTCACGTAACCGAAATGACCGTCAACTCAGCCAAATGGCCCACTTTCGTGGAGACGCTGCCCGACAGCATGCCTTGAAGCGCACCAAGGCCGCGGCGGCCCATCACGATCACGTCGGCCTTCTCCTTGTTAGCCGTCGCGATAATCTTCTCCGCCGCATCGTCGTCCTCCATCACAAGGCTCACTTCGCTGACGCCCTGCGCCCTGACGCTGCCCTGCTCCATTTCCAGAACGCGCCCGCCGATCTTGATAAGTATCTCCGCTGGCACTGTCGGTCTAATGGCCGATGTAATGTCGCCCATGGGCACACCCAGGCCCGCTCCGTAGACAAGAGGTTCGACGAGGTCATTAAGACTTTTCAATACGTCGGCTGGGAGTTCTTGCTTCCGTGCCAGTTCAAAGATCGTCGCGAACGAGACGTTGCGAAGCAATATGTGGAGAAGAACGACACGGGCACCGAATTTGGCGGCAATATTTGCGCCGATAAAGGCCGCTTTGTGGGCGTGCGCCGAGCCATCGACAGGGATAAGAACGGTCCGGATCGTGAGGTCTTTAGGCAGCAGTTCATCTTGACTGGGACTCATGATCGTTTCCTTCCGCTTCGCCTACGGGAACTGTGAACATTTACAATCCCTGGCACGGAACCTCCTTGATTCAGATCAATGTTTCTATTTGCGCCCCGTCGGCCCTTGCAACAACGCCAACGCCACGGCCGGAAAAGATCAGGAGCAGGCGGGGCTTGATGTGGATCAAGGACGCGGGCCTGCCGCACCGCTAATGGTAAAACTCATTCAACCGGTAAGTCAGGCCGCCGAGCCTAGCTCTGCGGACAGACGCAGCGGTTGCCGACGACCTACCAAGGAGATCGTTTCATGATCCGCGCATTGTTCCGCCACAGCAGGCACATTTTCCTGCTTTCGTTCGTCGCCGTCGGTCTCTCTGCCTGCGGTGTCAATAACGTGCCGCAATATGATGAGAAGACCAAAGCCGCTTGGAGCGAGGTGCTGAACCAGTATCAGCGCCGCACCGATCTCGTTCCCAATCTGGTCGAGACCGTTGCCGGTTATGCGCGACAGGAGCAGCAGACGCTGACCGCGGTTGTCGAAGCTCGGGCCAAAGCGACGCAGATGCAGCTGCCGCCGGATATCCTCACCAACCCCGCAGCCTTCAAGCAGTTTCAGGAAAACCAAACGGCTTTGAGCGGCGCGCTGGCACGCCTGCTGGTCGTGACGGAACAGTACCCCGATCTCAAATCGAATCAGAACTTCCTCTCGCTCCAGTCCCAGCTCGAGGGCACCGAAAACCGCATTGCAATCGCGCGTCGGGATTACATCGGCACCGTGCAGACTTATAACACTGAGCTACGCACGATCCCCGGCCGCTGGATCGCCGCGGTCCTCTACCCCGACGCTAAGGTGAAAGAGACCTTTACGATCTCTGAACAAGCCCAGGAAGTCCCGAAGGTCAAATTCTGATGGTGCGCTTCCATCGAGTTCGCGCTGTCCTCTGGGCCATGCTTGGCGTGGCGCTTTTTGTATACGCCGTTGCGGATCGCGCAATTGCCGCGGAACCTCAATTCCCGCCGCTCAGCGGACGCGTGGTCGACGAAGCGGGTGTTCTTTCGGCACCCACGCGCGAAAAGATTACCGGATGGCTTGAGCAGTACGAGCAAGCCTCGCAGCGCCAGGTCGTCGTGGCGACGGTCAAGAGCCTGCAAGGTTATCCGATCGAAGATTTCGGTTACCGCTTGGGCCGCTTTTGGGGGATCGGCGAAAAGGGGCGCAATACGGGCGCGATCCTGCTCGTCGCGCCGACTGAGCGCGCGGTCCGCATCGAGGTCGGCTACGGCCTGGAAGGAGAACTGACGGATGCGGTGAGCCGCGCCATCATAGAACGAGAAATCCTCCCGGCTTTCCGGCAGGGCAATTTCGAACAGGGTATTACGGCTGGCACGGGGGCGGTTCTGCGGGCCCTGGGATGGAATGGCGCCCCTGCCGCAACCAATGCTGCGCCCGGCGGCACTGTCGATGGCTTGGTTCCTCTGGGGTTCATTATCTTCATCGTCCTCTTTGCGATGCTGCGCCACGGCAGGCATGGCCTCTGGATTGTGCCTATGGGGCACGGGTTCGGGGGACGCCGCTCCGGAGGACGCTTCTCTGGGGGCGGCGGCTCGTTTGGGGGCGGCGGCGCCTCCGGCCACTGGTGATCGCCATGAGGGCGCTTTCCCCGGAGGAGCGGACGCGAATTGAAGCGGCTGTTGCCGCGGCGGAGACACACACGTCGGCCGAGTTCGCCCTCGTGGTGGCACAGGCGAGCGATCACTACGCGGCCTTTCCCCTGCTCTGGTCGGCCGTGCTCGCGCTCGCTGCCGGCGGGGCTATCGCGATTACTCTGCCGAGTACGAGCGGTGCCGTGATTTTCGCGATCCAAGCGACGCTCTTCGTCGCCGCATGTTTGATCCTGCATGCCAGGCCGCTGGGATTTCGCATGGTGCCGGCGGCGGTCCGGCAGGAACATGCACGCCGGCTTGCACGGCTGCAATTCGCCAGCTTGGTCCAGGAGCGAACCCACGGCGACGTCGGGCTGCTCCTGTTCGTATCCTTGGCGGAAAGGCATGTCGAGATCCTGGTCGATCGCGGGATCGCGGACCGTATATCGGAAACGGCCTGGCAGAAGATCATTGACGATTTTGTCGCGGCAGTCCGGGCCGGTCGTGTGACCGAAGGCCTCATCGCCGCCGTCGCAGGCTGCGCCACGGTCCTGGAGACGTATTTTCCGGCGGCTCCGGGCAACCATAACGAGATTCCCGACCGTGTAACGGAAATCTGAGCCGGCTGCGCGGTCGCGGTGCTTGAGAAGACCGCGATGGATCTCCCCGCTCAGGAGACGCTACCCTCCGAAGGCCTTGAGAAACTGGGCGCGACGCTTTCCGGAGACCGAAGCTCAGCCTTGGAGCCATCATAAGGTTCTTCCGGGTGATCGCTCCTTGACTGGAGCTGTTTGTTTGTCAAGCTGGATCGTGTTGACCGAGGTCAGTGCCGACCTTGTGAGCGCACTGCTAAATTGTCAGTCAGGCTGCCTATCGTTTATGGGAGAACGCCGATGGCCGCGACCGGTTTGGAACAATTCGATAAGAGTCTTCAGACGGCGAATATTTGGCTTCGAGAATTGATGAAGCGTCTCGGCTCGGACCGTCATACTGCTTGGAGTGTGTTAGGTGCAGTTCTTCACACGCTTCGGGATCGCCTGACGAACGAGCAAGTCGCCCATCTGGGCAACCAATTGCCCTTGTTGGTTCGCGGTCTCTTCTACGATCAGTGGCACCCTGTGGCGGTGTCCAAGAAGCTGCGCAAGGGAGAGGAATTTCTCGCGCGCATCAGCGAAAGACTCCAAACAAAACGCTTGGTAAACACCGAGCAAGCCGCGAGATCTGTGTTTTCCGTTCTTGTCGCCCATCCAAAGGGTGAAATTCAAAAGATTCTCAAAACCCTACCGCCTGAGATTCGAGCACTCGCGAGTACTGAACCGACAGAATTGTCGAAAGAATCGCCGTTCGCCTGGGAATAATATGAACAGTAATTTCGGCTCTGCGCCTGAACATGCTCTGAAGGACGGCATGAACATCGACATTGGCATCGCGAAGTTAAGCATGCGCCGAGGGCCGCCTGAGCTGTAGCAACCATTAGCCGCGGCGCCTTAGTGCCGGTAACGACAGGACACAAATGAGAGCCGCCCAGAGACAGAACATAAGACGTCGCCCGTTAAAAAGCCCATTTCGCGGCGAATCTGGGCACGAAGGTCGCCAGGATCGTCTCCAGCCATAGGCGCAAAAGCATCCTCAGCCAGGCGAGGATGAGGCGGAAGTTGTGGCCGACCGCGCAGAGGATGGCATTAGCGGCATCGCCGCGGCTGCCTTTGAGGTAATTGCGGCCCAGGTGACCATCGTTCTTCATGTGCCCGATCACCGGTTCGATGGCGGAGCGGCGCTTGAGTTCGTGTTTGATCCTGCCGAAGACGCCGCGCTTCTGGCCTGAGAGGAAGACGCGCAATGGCTTGGGCGCTTTGTGGCCGCGGTATCCCTTGTCGGCATAGACGCGCTCGATCTCGCGGCCCGTAAGGGCTTGGGTTTCTTCGATCGCGTCCTTGAGGGTATGTCCGTCCTAAGGGTTGCCAGGCAGCGCCTTGGCGTGGAGCACGAACTGCCCGCCCTTGGCCCGGCGGTTGGTGGTGGTGACCGAGACCTTCACCCCGAACTCATACGGCGCGTTGGCCTTGCCCTTGCCGATGCACTCGACCTCCGGCGCATGGAAGGAATAGAGCTTCCAGCCGCGCTGGCGCTGCTTCTGCGAGCGGATCTGACTGGCGCGGGAGAGCGGCACGGCAAAGATGGTTTCGAGCGCGTCATTGCCCTTGATCTTGCGCGCGACGTCGCGGATCAGCCGGCCGAGCCGAATGCGCAAGAACCGCAGCTCCCTGTTGTGCCGGTTGAACTGTTTGGCGTGGGCATAGCGCCCGGCCATCATAGCTGCCCGCTTGGCGAGGCGAAGATACGACTGGCGCAACGGCACATCGTGCTTCTTGGCCAGCCGGTTCACGCCCTTGATCGCCGCGTGCAGCAGCTTCGCATCCGTCGGGAAGGTGATGTCCTTGGGCTGCACGGTGGTGTCCACCGTCACCCGCGCAAGCTCTTTGGTCTCGAGCGCTCCCGTGGCATGCGCCACGCGCAGGCTCTCGGCCAGAAGCTTGTCCAGCTTGTCGCCGATCCGCTTGCGCCAGTGGGTCAGGTCTGAACGCTCGTGCGGGAACTCGTGGCGGAAGAACTCCTCGCCGGTGAAGTATTGGAAGTATGGGCTCTCGGTCCAACGGTCGCAGACTTCTTCGTCGGACAGGCCGTAAATGTGCTTCAGCAGCAACAGGCCAACTGCAAACCGCGTCGGCAGTCCTGGCCGGCCTTTCTCGCTGAACAGCGGCGCCACCTCATCATCGATCCACGACCAGGCGATCGTGTTCGCGAGCCGCACCGTCTCGTGTTTCATGTTGATGATTTGATCGAGCCGCGCCCGGAACAGATCGCCCGAACCCGTCATCTCCTGCTTCTTCGGCCGCATGAATTCCCCCGTAACGATGCAATCAGGGAATCACATTTTGGGCGCGCCGAGAATCGGGAGGCTCAAAATAAATTTGCAAGGTTTCGAGGGTTCAAACCCCAAAACCTTGCAATCTCAAATCCACCCGCGCCGCGAAAATTGACTCTGCCTCAATGACTTATGCGGTTTTTCACAGGCGACTAAGACCGAAGACGACAGAACGAACAAGACGAATGCTCCGTAGTCCTCGCTCACCACGTACAGCCGCGTGCCCGACAGTCAAGTTCGGTAGTCGCGACATCGTCACCGTGCGAATTTTCCATGCTCCTTATCGGCGTCATCATTGCAGGACTCGTGACGACTGCTTGAACATAGCTCCAAACGGCGTTATCAGTTATGCCTATTTGCGGCGCCGTTTACGGTTGGCGCGACCAACCGGGTAGACGGGAGATTTGGCGCTCGACGCATTTTGTGGCGCGTCATCGCTTTTGCGACACTCCCTTTCTGCCTCCAGCCAGTGCTCGCGGTCACGCCCATCGGGGCAGCCTTCGCTCATCCAAATTTCGTAAGCGCGTTGCCGAATTTGTTCCTGCTCATCGTGACCAGTCATCTTCCATCCTCCTTGTCGAACCTTCGCTCTTGGTGATCCAACGATATTTTTGATCCGCCAAAAGCATCCGAAGTCGCGCTCTATGGACCGGAATTGTCGATCAATGCCTCTCTCTTACCTTTCACGTGCAGCCCCGTCCCACCATAAATCATAACGCCTATTTTCCAGGCGAGGGGTATGACCAAGCCGCTCCTGAGCGGGACTAAGGCCGAGTCCTGTCACATCACTACCTGGACTTACGAGGAGAGCAACAACACCACACCTACGGTGCGAGGTGCTGACTCATGATGTAGGCAATGATATCACGCACCTGCTCCTCGTTTAGGCTCAGGCGCGGCATCGTCGGGTGCGGTCCGGTTAGGAACGAGCGCAATACGATCGGTGACATGTTGCGGGTGTTCGCCACGGTCGCGAAATCCGGGGCCGTCGTGTAAGCAGGTCCTTCGCCCACGCCTCCGCCGATGATGTGACATACCACGCACTTCGCCTCAGCTATCGCACGGCCGCGCGCGACATTGCCGGCGACCGGCGACGTCACTCGCGATGCAGGCTGGGCCGCCAGAGCCGCGTTCAGCAGACCGGCTAATCTGACGCCCGCCTTGCTCATCTGCTCGGTCACGATGGCCCTGCCACGGTCGAGTTCCGCCGGCGAGATGACGAAGCGGCCGTCCTCAAACTTCGAGAGCATCGTGCCATAGGCATGCTCGATACCGTGCTGGTGTGATTCCAGCGCCCAGATATGCGTGACTTGACCTGCCCAGAGGTCCTGTTCGTTCGGGGAGATGCCAGCGATCAGTTCTTGTGCAACGGCTTGCTCATGGAGCCCGAGGCGCCGAACCAGCGCCTGCTCCCAATAACCGAACAGCGTGCCGGGAGTGATGCTGTTGTCCTGAGCCGCCACCTGAATCACTTGACCGAACTGGTTGTGCATATCGGTCACATGCAGTGGGGCGTGGATATCTCCGACCAAATG
>JAIEMI010000196.1 GCA_019752235.1 Rhodospirillaceae bacterium | reverse complement strand
CTGTGCGATATCTCCGGGTCCATGGAGGCCTATGCGCGGATGCTGCTGCATTTCCTGCACGCCATGACCAACGACCGCGACCGCGTGCATACATTTTTATTCGGCACGCGTCTGACCAACGTGACACGCGAACTTTCCCAGAGAGACCCCGACGAGGCGCTGGCGCGGGTGGCGAAGACCGTCAAGGACTGGTCGGGCGGAACGCGCATCGGCGAAACGCTGCGCACCTTCAATCGGTTTTGGTCGCGGCGCGTGCTGGGGCAGGGCGCGGTGGTGCTGCTGATCACGGACGGCCTTGATCGTGACGGCGGCGAGGGGCTGGCCGTGGAGATGGAGCGCCTGCATCGCTCGTGCCGCCGCCTGATCTGGCTCAATCCGCTGTTGCGCTATGACGGCTTCGAACCCAAATCAGCGGGGATCCGCGCCATGCTGCCGCATGTGGATGATTTCCGCCCGGTGCACAATCTCGACAGCCTGGCGGACCTGATCACGGCTTTGGGAAGATCCCCCGCCCGCCGCGCCGCTTAGAGTATCCGTCATGACAGATAATCTCGATCCGCTCGCCCAACTCAGCCGCTGGAACGCCGAAGGCAAAAAGACGGCGCTCGCCACCGTGGTGGCGACCTGGGGCTCAAGCCCGCGCCCGGTGGGCAGTCACATGGCCGTGCTGGACAGCGGTGACTTCGCGGGGTCCGTATCCGGCGGCTGCATTGAAGGCGCGGTGGTGGACGCGGCGCTGGAAGCCATCAAAAGCGGCGCGCCGAAGCTGCTGGAATTCGGTGTCAGCAACGAGGACGCCTGGGACGTGGGGCTTGCCTGCGGCGGACGTATTCAGGTGTTCGTGGAGCCCGTTGCATGAAACGGGAGACCTTGCGCCAGCTTGAGACGTGGCGCGCGCAAAAGCATTCCTGTGCCGTGGTGTCCGATACGGCGTCGGGCGCGCAGGCGCTGGTGGATACCGCGACGGCGCAGGGTGATCTCAATTTTTCTGACGTCCAGTTGGCCGAAGTGCGTCAGCGCATCCTCGCCGATCAATCCGGCGTGATGGACGGCGGATTGTTCGTGCGCGTCTATAGTCCGCCCGCGCGCATGGTGATCGTGGGCGCGGTGCATATCGCCCAGGCGCTCGCCCCTATGGCGAAGCTGGCGGGTTTCGACGTGACGATCATCGACCCGCGCGAGGCTTTCGTGCGTTCGGGCCAATTGGCGGACATTCATGCCATCGTCGCATGGCCCGACGAAGGCATGGACCATGTGAACCCTGATTCACGCACCGCCGTGGTGACGCTAACACACGATCCGAAGTTGGACGATCCCGCCCTGGCGGCGGCGCTGCGCTCGCAGGCGTTTTATATCGGCGCGTTGGGCAGCCGGAAGACGCACGCAAAGCGGCTTGAGCGTTTGACTGCGCTGGGTTTCACCGCCGCCGACACGGCGCGTATTCATGGGCCCGTGGGCCTCGACATCAACGCGCTGACGCCCGCCGAAATCGCCGTGTCGATCATGGCGCAGGTGATTGAGAAGCTAAGGGCGGAGGCGGCGTGATGATTAAACTCCATCCGTCATCCCGGGCGAATGTAGCGAGACCCGGGATCCATCGTGCGCCACACTCCAATCTTGCGGAGGAGAAATGGATCTCCGCTTTCGCGGGGATGACAACCGAGTGGGTTGCATGAAATTCGGCTCTTTCCCCATCGCTGACGCCGCCGGCGTCATCCTCGCGCATACGACGCGCGCGGGGAACGTGGTGCTGAAGAAGGGGCATGTCATCACCTCTGCGGACATCACTGCGCTGAAAACCGCGGACGTGAACGAAGTCATCGGTGCGCGTCTGGAAACCGGCGACGTTTTGGAGGACGCGGCGGCGGGTAAGATCGCGGAACTGCTCGCCGGGAGAAATGTGACGTTGTCCGCGGCCCGCACGGGGCGCTGTAATGTGCTGGCGGCTGCGGACGGCGTGGTGCAGGTCAGCGCGGAGGCCATCACCACCGCGAATCTGATCGATGAATCCATCACCATTGCGACCTTGCCGAATAAACAGGCGGCCAAGGCGGGCCAGATTGTCGCCACGGTCAAAATCATTCCTTTCGCGGTGACGGCGGATGTCATGGCGCGTGTGAGCGCGGCGTTGGGCAAGGGCGCGATGGCGTTGGCGCCGTTCGCGGCGAAGAAATTCGCCATGATCAGCACGATTACGCCGAGCCTGAAGGCGTCGGTGATCGCTTCGACCGAGGACATCACCAGACTGCGTATCGCCGCGCTGGGTGGCGAAACGATCAGCGCGACGCGTACCGGCCATACGGCGGGCGAGGTCGCGAAAGAAGTGAAAGCGGCGCTGGGCGCTGGCGCGGACGTGATCCTCGTCGTGGGCGCGTCGGCGACGGTGGATCGTGGCGACATGGTGCCTGCGGGCATTGTCGCGGCGGGTGGCGTGATTGACCACTTTGGCATGCCGGTGGACCCGGGCAATCTTCTGGTGCTGGCGCATGTGAAAGACGTGCCGGTGCTGGTGCTGCCGGGCTGCGCGCGGTCACCCAAATTGAACGGCGTCGATTGGGTGATGCAGCGTCTGGCGGCGGGCATCACGGTCACGGCGCGCGACATCATGGCCATGGGCGTCGGCGGTTTGCTGGTGGATACGCCCAGCCGTCCCCTGCCGCGCAAAGCGGCGGTGGAGGCCCCGCCTGCACTTGCGCCAAAGGTTGCGGCCATTCTGCTGGCGGCGGGGCAATCGCGCCGCATGGGGCCGTCCAACAAACTGCTGATGGAGGTGGAGGGCGAACCACTGGTGCGGCGCACGGTGTCCGCCTTACGCGCGTCACCCGTATCGCAGGTGATCGTGGTCACGGGGCATCAGGACGCCGAGGTGCGCAAGGCGCTGGCGGGCCTGGATGTCACCATGGTTCATAATCCGCGCTATGCCGAAGGGCTTTCGACGTCGCTGAAAACAGGGCTGGACGCGCTGGCGCCCGAGACCGACGCGGCGGTGATCGGCCTGGGCGACATGCCGGGCGTGAAGGCCGAACATGTGACGCGCCTGATGGCGCGCTTTGACCCCGAGGCCGACCGCGCCATCGGCGTGCCCACCCACAACGGCAAACGCGGGAATCCGGTGCTGTGGGCGCGGCGGTTTTTCGAGGACATGTTTGCGATTTCGGGCGATGTGGGCGCGAAAGCCCTGATCGGGGCCAATGAGTCCCTTGTTTACGAGATTGAATTTGGGGACACTGCGGTCCTGACGGATCTTGATACGCCGGAGCAATGGGCGGACTACCTGGGAACGGGTAGGCCTGTTCGATAAGCGGCAGGTTGTTGTGGTCGCAGTCCGGCGTGTGTGCATAAGCTCCTGGGAGGGACGATGCCTGACGCCGGTGTTCAGTCGCACAAGACGGATGTGATTATTATAGGCGCGGGGCCCGTGGGCCTGTTCGCCGTGTTCGAGCTGGGATTGCTCGGGCTTTCCGCGCACGTCATCGACATCCTCGACCGGCCCGGCGGGCAATGCGCCGAGCTCTATCCCGAGAAAGCCATTCTCGATATTCCCAGCCGCTTGAGAATCACAGGACAGGAATTATCGCAAGATCTCATGGCGCAGGCCGCGCCCTTCAATCCGACGTTTCATTTTCAGCAGATGGCCGAAAAGCTCGAAAAGCTGGAGAACGGAAACTGGCGTCTTGTGACCGACATGGGCACCGTGCTTGAAGCGCCGGTGGTGGTGATCGCGGGCGGCGGCGGCAGTTTCATGCCGAAGAAGCCGAAGCTCGAACGCCTGGACGAGTTTGAAAACAAGTCGCTGTTCTATTCCGTACGTAAGATGGATCAATTCCGCGGCAAGAACGTGCTGATCGCGGGCGGTGGTGACTCGGCGCTGGACTGGACCGTGAACCTCAACCCGGTCGTCAGCGGCATGTCGCTGGTGCACCGGCGCAACGAGTTCCGCGGCATGCAGGCGACCGTCGACCAGATGTACGCGCTGGTGGCGGCGGGCAAGGTCAACCTGGCCATCGGCGATATCCTGCGGCTCAACGGCGAGGGCGGGCAGCTCACATCCGTCACATTGAAGAGCGCCGAAAAGGGCGAATTCGACGTGGCCTGCGACACCATGCTGGCCTTCTACGGCCTGACCATGAAATTGGGCCCCATCGCCGACTGGGGCATTAACATGGACAACAACCGCGTTGCGGTGTCCACGGAGACCTTCGAAACCAGTACGCCGGGTATTTTCTGCATCGGCGACATGTGCTCCTACCCCGGGAAATTAAAGCTGATCCTGTCCGGTTTCCATGAATCGGCCTTGATGGCCCATGCCTGTTTCCATTATGCAAGGCCCAACCAAAAGCTGAGGTTCGAGCACACCACCTCCAGCTCCTCCATCCAGGCCAAATTGGGCGTATCGTAACGACCTTTTGCGCGGCCTGGATCGATAAAGGGCCGCGATGAAGATTGTTATTACGCTGCCGGACAATGCCGTGCGCGAGATCGCGGCCAAAGCCGGACACACCCTTATGGAAGCGATGCGCGACGGCGGCGTGCCCGTGCGCGCCGAATGCGGCGGCGCCATGGCCTGCGCCACGTGCCATGTACGCATCGACGACGCCTGGATCGACAAGGTCGGCAAGGCGGGCGGCGAAGAGACGGATCTGCTGGACCACTCGGACTACCTGTCCGCGACCTCGCGGCTGGCCTGCCAAGTGAAATTGAAGGACGCATACGACGGTTTGCGCGTCACGCTGCAACTCGATGCGTTAGAGGATTAGAGTTATGACGAGCCTTCAACAACAGGTCGCCCGGCGGCGGACCTTCGCGATCATTTCGCACCCCGACGCCGGCAAAACCACGCTGACGGAAAAGCTGCTGCTGTTTGGCGGCGCGATTCAGCTGGCCGGCGCCGTGAAGGCGAAGGGCGAGCGCCGCCGCGCGCGCTCCGACTGGATGAAGGTCGAGCAGGAGCGCGGCATCTCCGTAACGTCGGCGGTTATGACGTATGACTACGGTGACCACACCTTCAATCTGCTGGACACGCCCGGCCACGAAGACTTCAGCGAGGACACCTACCGCACGCTGACGGCGGTGGACTCCGCGGTCATGGTGCTCGACTGCGCCAAGGGCATCGAAACACAGACTTTGAAGCTGTTCGAGGTGTGCCGCATGCGCGACATGCCCATCGCCACCTTCATCAACAAGCTGGACCGCGAAGGCCAGGATCCGTTCTCGCTGCTGGAAGAGATTGAAAACCGCCTGGCGCTGGACGTGTCGCCGGTGAGTTGGCCCATCGGCATGGGCCGCGACTTTCTGGGCTGTTACGACCTGGTGCAGGATCAGTTGATCCTGATGGCGCGCACCAAGGGCGAAAAGATGGACGCGGGTGTGAAATGCAGCGGCCTCGACGATCCCAAGCTGGATGAGTTGTTGCCGCCTGCCGCCATCAAGAAGCTGCGCGAAGACGTGGCCATGGTGCGGGGGCTGTGTAAACCCTTCGACCGCGAGGCATATCTGGAAGGCCATATGACGCCGGTGTACTTCGGAAGCGCTTTGAATAACTTCGGCGTGCGCGAGTTGCTGGACGGCGTGGCGGACATCGCGCCGCCGCCGCAGCCGCAAGCGGCGGCGGAACGCAAGGTTGACCCGCAGGAAACCAAGGTCTCGGGCTTCGTGTTCAAGATTCAGGCGAACATGGACCCCAAGCACCGCGACCGTATCGCTTTCGTGCGCATGTCGTCGGGGCACTTCAAGCGCGGCGCGAAGCTGTTCCACGTGCGCTCCGGCAAGCAGATGACGATTTCCGCGCCGCAATTGTTCATGGCGCAGGACCGCCAGACCGCCGAGGACGCATGGCCGGGCGATATCGTCGGGATTCCCAACCACGGCAACCTGCGCATCGGCGACACGCTGACGGAAGGCGAGGCGTTGCACTTCACCGGCATTCCGAGCTTCGCGCCGGAACTGTTGCAGACGGTGCGGCCCACCGATCCGCTGCGCGCCAAGCACTTGGGACGGGCGTTGCAGCAGTTGGCGGAAGAGGGCGCGGCCAGCGTGTTTAAACCTCGTTTCGGCACCGACTGGATCGTGGGTGTGGTCGGCAGCTTGCAGTTCGACGTGCTGGCGGACCGTATCCGCACCGAATACGACGTGCCTGTGAGATTCGAGCAGGCGGAACTCTACACCGCGCGCTGGGTGACGTCGGACGATGCCGCGACCTTGAAGAGCTTCATGGATAGTAACCGCGTGGCGGTGGCCGACGATCACGACAACGCGCCGGTGTTCCTGGCGCGCAACGCGTGGCACCTGAACCGCACCATCGACGACAACCCGAAGATCAAATTCCTGAAAACCCGCGAATTGGTGCAGTAGCCGGTTCGCACATTGCAAAAATGGGAGAAGACCATGGCTATCGAAATCAAACGCATGGATACGGGCCCGCGCATGAGCCAGTGCGTCGTGCACGGCGAAACCGTTTACCTGGCGGGCCAGGTGAACAAGGACAGCAAGGACGTGACGGCCCAGACCGAAGCGGTGCTGCGCCAGATCGACGGCCTGTTGCTGCGCGCCGGCTCGTTCAAGGAAAAGATCCTCTCGGCGACGATCTACCTCGCCGACATCAAGACCTTCGACCAGATGAACAAAGCCTGGGACGCCTGGATCTCGAAGGGTAACTGCCCGGCGCGCACGACGCTGGAAGCGAAATTGGCTTCCCCGGACTATCTGGTGGAAATCGCGATTATCGCCGCCAAGTAACTTGCGTCACCGGTGATGTGATCTTAGGTCATGAATATGACACGTCAGGATCACATCACCGAGGCCGCGCTATCCGGCCTTGTGCATCGTTTTTACGCCAAGGTGCGCGAAGACGCCGTGCTGGGGCCCGTGTTCAATAATGCCGTCGATCATTGGGATGAGCATTTCGAGACCCTCAGTAAATTCTGGTCGTCGGTGATGCTGACGTCGGGCCAATACAAGGGCAACCCGATGGCGGTGCACACCAAGCTGGCCGCCGTGATCAAGACGCCGATGTTCGACCGCTGGCTGGCGCTATGGAAAGAAACCACGGAAGAGATGTTCACGCCTGAAGTGGCCGCTCAGTTTCAGGATCGCGCGGGGCGTATCGCCAAAAGCTTGAAGATGGGTCTGGAATTCGACGCCAAGCGTCAGCCGTAACCGATCTCCAGCACGTCAATTTCCTGCACCCCGGCGGGGACGTGGAGTTTGACGGTGTCGCCGACTTTGGCCTTCAGCAGGGCCCGGGCGATGGGTGAAATCCAACTGACTTTTCCGGCGTCCAAATCCGCTTCATCGACGCCCACGATCTTGATGGTGTGCTCGACGTCGTCCGCTCCGGCGTAGGTCACGGTCGCGCCGAAGAATACCTGGGCGCGATTCTTCTGCTGGGTGGGATCGACGACCTCGGCGCTTTCGTGGCGTTTGGTGAGGTAGCGGATGCGCCGGTCGATCTCGCGCAGGCGCTTTTTGCCGTAGATGTAGTCGCCGTTCTCGGAGCGGTCGCCGTTGCCGGCGGCCCAGGAGACGATTTCGACAATCTTCGGGCGCTCGACGCGGCTTAGGGTCTGGAGTTCGTCTTCGATGCGCTTGAATCCTTCGGGCGTGACGTAGTTCTTGCCGCCGGGGATCGGGCTGGGGCCTGCGTCAACGTCATCGTCGTTATCCGCGTCGGTTTCTTTGGTGAAAGCTTTACTCATAGAAAGAAGCTTATTTGCCCCACGGCATGATCGGCACGGTGGAGATGGAGTTCTTGGGCGAACCCTCGATGATGCGGTCGGAGTAGCTGAGATAGACCAACGTGTTGTTGGGTTTGTCGTAAAAGCGCACGACCTGAAGTTTCTTGAACAGAAGCGAGGTGCGTTCGCGGAAGACCTGATCGCCGTCTTTCAGTTCGTTTTTCATGACGATGGGGCCCACCTGACGGCAGGCGATGGCGGCGTCGGAGGTGTCTTCGGCCACGCCCACGGCGCCCTTGAAGCCCCCCGTCTTGGCGCGGCTGACATGGCAGACGACGCCGTCCACCTCGGGATCCTTGAAGGATTCCACGCAAATCTTGTCGTTGGGGGACAGCATGCGGAAGACGGTGGAGACGCACCCCACATCATCCGCGCGCGATGATCCAGACATGACGACGACGGCCGCGCCCAGCACGGCCCCCGCGCCTACGATGAACGTTCGAATTTTAGCTGACGGTGACACCATTGAGCGCGCCCAGAACTCCAAAAGCCTGGAGCAACCATAGCACAACGGCGATCACGACAACGACGTTCAGGATGTTTTTTATCTTTCCGTCCATCGGGATGTAGCTGTTCACCAGCCACAGCAGGATGCCGACGACAATCAGCGTCAGGATGATGGATAAGAGGGACACGGGTGGCCTCCTTGGCAGAGTGTGCAGCCCAAAAGGGCGGCTTCCATGTCACAACGTTGCAGCGCGAGGGAAGTTCCACTCGCGCCGGAGGGGCCCGCCAAAAGACGAATTAAACGAAGAAGTTAGGCAGCTCGATGCGGGGGAAAAGATTGGACGCGAACTGCGCCTGCGTCACGCCGCCCGTATTGCCGGGATCGAGTTGCGCATAAAGCGCCGCCCCGGCTTCGACCGAACCGCCGCCCGCGGCGACGGCCGCTTCGATGTCGCTCCGCGTGAGGAGACCATCGAAATCCGTATCGAGTTCCAGGAACAGATCTTGCGGTTGCGAGACATTGTACGTGGCGGCCAGTGCGCCAAGTCCGCCAAGGGCGGAATCTCTGACCGGGTCCGGTGTCGGCGCGACGGATTCGGCGGGCTCCGCCGGTTCGGCGCCGGGCAGGGCGGGCAGGTTAGCCATGAGCTGCTGAATGGTGATCGCGCCGTTGCCGAAGCGATCGAGCTGCTTCACCAGCGCCGCTGCCTCTTCCATGGTGCCGCCGCCGGCGGCGACCGCACGATGCAAATCCCACGGCAGGATCTGCCCCGCGCCGGGGATTTGCAGCTGTTTGAAGAGCGCAATGGGATCGCTGAGGTCGTAGTTCCGGTCGAGTGCGTTCATGGCGCCGGCGACCGCTTCCGCGGAGGGAGGCTCCTGGGTCTGATTGCCGATCAACTGCGCCGCCAGTTCCGGATTGAGGATGAAAGGCGCGGAGAACTGCACCGCTTCATTGATGGCGTCGGCCGCCGAGCCGCCGTTGGGCATGAACGTATTCATACCCATGGCGCTGATGACGCCGCCGAAGCCCGCGTAAGGGGAGATCTCGACAGCCGGGGCCGGGGGAACGTCCTCCGGCGTCGGTAATTCCTCGGTTACAGGCGCGGCTTCCTCGACGGGTTTGGCGCGCGACAGCAGGTTGCCGTAGCGGTCGTGCTGGCGCGCATAACTCATGCCCAGGATTGAAAAGTCGCCCATCGCCATGGTCGTTCTCCACCTTCATTACAGGCGCCGCGTTCCGGGCGCTGTATCTGCTGCTTTCCAATTAGCAAGCCGCGTGCCAGCCCAAGGGCCCGTAAAACCGGGGGTTTAGCCGGTCATGCGCCAAAAAGGGCGGCGTCGGCGGCAATTTTTTCCTATCTGACGGAGGGCGAAATTGCCGTATGTTGGCCCCGTTTCCTAAATAGAAACCCGGTGTGTTGTGATACGTCTGACTGAAATCAAGCTGCCGCTGGATCATCCAGAAGGCGCGCTGAAAAGCGCTATTCTCAAGAAGCTCAATCTGCCTGCTCAAGATCTTGTGTCGTTCACGGTGTTTCGCCGCGGTTATGACGCGCGCAAGACCAGCGCCATTCACCTGATTTACACGCTGGATGTGACCGTCACCAACGAAGCGGCGGTGCTGAAGCGTTTTGCCGACGACCTCCATGTGCGCCCGACGCCGGATACGACGTACAAGCTCGTGGCGCGCGCGCCGGAGAATTTGAAAAACCGTCCCGTCGTGATCGGCACGGGGCCTTGCGGACTGTTCGCGGGCTTCCTGCTGGCCGAAATGGGATTCCGGCCCATCATCCTCGACCGCGGCAAGATCGTACGCGAGCGCACGGTGGATACCTTCAAGCTGTGGCGCAAGAATGTGCTCAATCCGGAATCCAACGTGCAGTTCGGCGAAGGCGGCGCGGGAACGTTCTCCGACGGCAAACTGCACAGCCAGATCAAAGACCCCGGCCATCGCGGCCGGAAGGTGCTGACGGAATTCGTCAAGGCCGGCGCGCCGGACGAAATTCTTTATGTCAGCAAGCCGCACATCGGCACCTTCCGCCTGGTGACGATGGTCGAGAGCATGCGCGCCACCATGCTCAGCATGGGCGCGGATATCAGGTTTCAAAGCAAAGTCGACGATATCGACATCGACGAAACCAACGGCGAACGGCGCGTGCGCGGCGTGGTGCTGGAGGGTGGCGAATATATCGCCACGGACCGCGTGGTGATGGCGGTCGGCCACAGCGCCCGCGACACGTTCCAGATGATCTACGACCGGGACGTTTACGTCGAGGCGAAGCCGTTTTCCATCGGCGTGCGTATCGAACATCCGCAATCCCTGATCGACCGCTGCCGTTTCGGCAAATACGCCGGACACCCGATTTTGGGCGCCGCCGATTACAAGCTGGTGCATCACTGCAGCAACGGCCGCTCGGTCTACAGCTTCTGCATGTGTCCGGGCGGCACCGTGGTGGCTGCGACCTCGGAAGAGGGGCGCGTCGTCACCAACGGCATGAGCCAATACTCACGCGCCGAACGCAACGCCAACAGCGGCATCGTCGTCGGCATCACGCCCGACGACTATCCCGGCCATCCGTTGGCGGGCATCGCCTTCCAGCGCGAATGGGAGTCCAAAGCCTTTGTGGCGGGCGGCGGCACCTATGACGCGCCGGGGCAAAAGGTCGGTGATTTCCTGGCCGCGCGCGCCTCGACGGCATTCGGCAGCGTGCTCCCGTCCTATAAGCCCGGCGTGCACCTGACGGATCTTTCGGCCTGCCTGCCGGATTACGCCATCGCCGCCATCCGCGAAGCGCTGCCGGCCTTCGACCGGCAGATTAAAGGCTATGCCATGGACGACGCCATTATGACCGGCGTGGAAACGCGCACGTCCTCGCCGATCCGCATCAAGCGCGGCGAGGATTTCCAGAGCATCAATACCCGGGGTCTTTTCCCCGCGGGCGAAGGCGCGGGTTACGCGGGGGGGATTTTATCCGCGGCGGTGGACGGCATCCGCGTCGCCGAAGCCTTGGCGCTCAGCCTCGTCCCATAGCGTTACAGGGGTTTTGGGGCCGCCGCCGCAGAGGCGGAAGCGGCGCGCCTCGGGCCGCTCATGCGGCCCTCCGCAGCGCTCGGTTTTTCTAAACTCACTCCGTTCGTTAAGAAAAACCGGCGTGGCATAAACGCAACAGCGTACCTAAAATCCATCTCGTAATGCGTATTAATATGTAGAATTTTTTACGAATACGGATACGGTATGCCCCAGTTAGCGTCAATTTGTGACTTCCCAGCTCCGAATCACAGCGGGAGACTGCGGAACGGGAGCGTGAAGGGGCGGCCAAATCCATGCATTTCATCGCGCATTTGAGGGAGAACTTTCGTCCATGTCGTACCGCGTAAAAACCCGTTTGCAGTATTCCGCAGCACCGTTGGCGATGCTGTTGGCGTCCGCCGTTCCGGCGCTCGCGCAAAACGCGCCCGGCGCGTTGGAAGAGATCGTGGTGACCGCCCAGCGGCGCGAGGAAAAACTGCAGGACGTGCCCGTCTCGGTGTCGGCGTTCTCGGCCGACGCCATCGAGCAGCGCGGTTTGACCAACGTCATGGCGCTGAATTCCCTGGCGCCGAACGTTTCGATCACCAATGCGGCCGGCAACTCCACCGCCGCGCAGATCGGTATCCGCGGCGGCATTCAGATCAACCCGGCGCTGAGCTGGGATCCCGCCGTCGGCATCTACCTGGACGGCGTGTACATCGGCAAAACGCAAGGTTCGGTGTTCGATATCGCCGACCTGTCGCGCATCGAAGTGCTGCGCGGACCGCAAGGCACGCTGTACGGACGCAATACGCTCTCGGGCGCGCTCAATCTTGTGACCCGCGCGCCGTCGGGCGAATTCAAAGGCTGGGCCAGCGTCGGTTACGGCAACTATGACTACAAAGTCGGCAAGTTCGCACTTGACCTGCCGCGCTTCGGCATGGTCAGCGCCAGCGTCTCGGGCCGCATCGAACGCCGCGACGGCTTCGTGCGCAACGTGGCGACGCCGGGCTTCGCCAACACCGTGGCGCGCACGCCTAAGCTGAACAACCTGCGTTCGGAAGGCGGACGTATCGCGGTGGATTTCGATCCGACAGACGATATCAACATTGCCTACCGTTACGACTACAGCAACAACAACCAGTCCAATCAGTTCTATCAGATGACGTCCGTGGGTACGGTGCCGCAGTTCGGCACCGCCACGACGATCTTCGATCCGAACTCGCCGGCCTATGCGGGCATTCCGCTCAATCTCTTCGTGAACCCGAACTACTCGGAAACCGCCTCCATCGACGGCCCGGCCTATGAGCGGTCACAGGTTCAGGGCCATTCGATCACCGGTACCTGGAACGCCAGCGATGCGTTGAGCCTCAAGTCGATCACGGCCTACCGCAAATTGACGTGGAAAGACGGCTTGGACCTCGACGGTTCGCCGCTGCCGATCGCGCATACGCAGCGTCTTTCGGACTACTGGGCCTGGTCGCAGGAAGCGCAGGCTTTCGGCAAACTGTTGGATGAAAAACTGAACTACGTCGCCGGCTTCTACTTCTTCAAGGATGACGGTTTTACCTACAATCCGCAGTCCTATTTCTTCGGCACGAACTTCTTCGACTCGAGCTATGGATTCACCTCGAAGGTCTACGCATTCTATACGCAGGTAGATTACAAGGTGCTCGACGACCTGACGGCGACCGCCGGCGTGCGTTACTCGCATGAGCGCAAGACCATCCTGCGCACCCTGGTCGGGACTTTCAATTTCGCGCCGCCGGTGACTTTGATCCCGACGACGACGAACGCCGCCACCTTCAACAGCACCACGCCGATGGCGAGCTTGACCTACAGGTTCAGCGACGGGATCAACCTCTATGCCCGCTATTCGCAAGGTTATAAGAGCGGCGGCTTCAACGGCGAAACCAACACCGCCGCGGAATTGAATACGCCATACCGTCCCGAAAAGATGGACGCCTACGAAATCGGCTCCAAGATCACGTTCCTGGAAGGCCGCGGCACCTTCAACGCGGCGCTCTTCCTGAACAAATCCTCGGACCTGCAGCTATCGATTTTCAAGGCGACGGGCGCGGCGTCCTCGACGGTTGAGAACGCCGGTAAGGGCACGGCGCGCGGCCTTGAACTCGAAGGCTCGTTGCGCGTGCTGGACGGGTGGACCGTGGGCATGAACTACGGCTATCTCAATACCTATTACAGCCAGTATTTGGACAGCGGTGTGAACGTCGCGGCCGACCGACCGTTCCTTCACTCGCCGAAACACACTTTCAGCGTCAACTTGGACGCCCGCCTCTATCAGTCGGATAACGGCACGCTGCGCCTGATCACCGACTATGCCTATCAGTCCAGCCAGTTCTTCTATCCATACTCGCTGACGCGGACCACGAACCCGAACGCTTTCTACACACAGGTTCCGGGTTACGGCATCGTCAATGCCAAGCTGCTGCTGGCGGATATCCCGGTCAGCGGCGACGTGACCGGCGAAGTGGCCTTCTGGATGAAAAACATCGCCGACAACCGTGCGGTCCAGAACTGGATCGATTTCGGGCCTGGCTTCGGCAATATCCGTCCGACCAACTTCGTCAATCCGCGCACTTTCGGCGCCGAGTTGAAGGTTCGCTGGTAATCTAAAGCCTCTGTTCAAAAGACAAACCCCGCTCTTGAAACCAGGAGCGGGGTTTTGCTTTGCGAAAGCGGGAACGCCGAAAGCCTGGCCGTTCAGAACACCCTAGTCATTGACGACCTGCCAGCTTCCATCGGGCTGAAGGCAGGCCGTTCCATAAGCATCTTCGTCGTTACCGCCGATGGTCACTTGCTGCTGGAACTCGCGGCATTGGCGGCCATCCGGCGTGGTGCCATCACGGAGGGCGGTCACGCTGCCGGTGCGCCCATCTTCATTCCAGATGATCGGCTCGCCGATGGGCGCGTCGGTGGCTTGGATGAAGGCTTCCTCATGGGCGCGCTGCTGCGTTTCGTTGAGGTGGCTGAAAACCGCCAAGCTCAGAGCCGTCAGACCCAGGAAGCGCAGGGCGTCGTTATCGCGGTAATAAAAGCCGAAGCCCGGGTAGGCATGGCCGTAGGGGCGATGGACGTGCACGTGGTTGTAATAGCGCGACCGCGGCAGGTAGGAGGGGCGATAGTAGTCCGGACGAGGCCGGACATGCACATGACGGGGCGGGCCGCCCCAGTGGCGTTCGCCGCGCCATTCCGCGCGAGCGCGCCATTCGCGGTCGGCTCGGTTATCGTGGCGGTCACCGCGATAACCTCGATCATGGTCGCGTCCGCCGCGATTGTCATGACGGTCGCGATCCTGCGCGACGGCAGTCACAGGCGCCAGGACGCCGAAGGTCATGGTGGCGATGAGCAACGCGGCGATGCCGGTCTTGAGCGATGCGCGGATGTTCAACATAGTCCTCCTCCTCATAAACTCATGAGCCTACAATGACCGGAGGCTGTGGCGGGCGTATGGCATCGCCGCGCCACAATTGTGGCGCTCTCCCCCGGCGACCGCCTTTCCACCTCTTACTGATGGGCAACCCGCAGCACGTGCAGGCTGAAAAGGTGGTCGGCATCAACCCAGGTTTCCAGGGTAATAAAGCCGCTGGCTTGGGCGAGCGCCTCAAACTCCGGGACGGAATATTTGTAAGAGTTTTCGGTGTGGATGGATTCGCCGGGGATGAATGAAAATAACCGGCCGTCGATGCGCACGGTTTGGAAGCTGAGGCTGTAGATGTGCATTTCGACCCGCCCGCGCACCAGATTGTAATGTGCGCAGTGGGTGAAGGAGTCGAGATCGAAGTTGGCCTTCAGCTCGCGGTTTATACGGTGGAGCAGATTGAGATTGAAGGCAGCGGTGAGCCCGGCTGCGTCGTTATAGGCGTCATCGAGAATGCGTTTGCTTTTCTTGAGATCGACGCCCACGACCAGGACGCCGTCCTGGCCTAAAAGGCGGGCGCAGCGGTGGAAAAAGGCGCCCGCTTCCTCGGGCGTGAAATTACCAATGGTCGATCCCGGGAAGAAACCCAGGCGGCGGCCTTGGGCAGCGACCGACGGCAAAGCAAAGGGCAGCGTGAAATCAGCGAACACCGGCGCCACGGTGAGATCGGGATAGCGCTGCGACATGGCGGCGGCTTCGTTGGCGAGGCTGGCCGAGGCGATGTCCACGGGAATATAGGATGCCGGGGTATCGATCCCCGACAGCAGCAACTCGGCTTTGGCGCTGGAGCCGGTGCCGAACTCGATCACATTCACGCCGGGCCCCGCCAAAGCGCCGATATCCTTGGCATGTTTTTTCAGCAAGCTCATCTCGGTGCGCGTCGGATAGTACTCCGGTGTGTGGCATATGGCGTCGAAGAGCTCGATGCCGCGCTCGTCGTAAAAATATTTGCAGGGAATGGCCTTATGCGCCCGTGCGAGACCTTCGAACACGTCGCGGCGGAAATCATTTTGCTCGCCACTAGCAAAAAACGGGTTGGAAACATGAGAGGCGGGGGGCCCAGAAGTCATAGTACGGTTCATACATCAACTCACAATATGGCTGGCGAGGCGCAGGCCAGCGAACTGCCATCTCATGTGGGGATAGAAGAAATTGCGGTAGGTTGCGCGGATATGACTCGCGGGCGTGATGCACGAACCTCCGCGCAAGACCATTTGATTGATCATGAATTTGCCGTTGTATTCGCCGACGGCGCCCGCCGACGCCTTAAAGCCCGGATAGGGCATGTAAGGGCTTTGCGTCCATT